>JAENJB010000004.1 GCA_016844565.1 Dehalococcoidia bacterium | reverse complement strand
CGGGGTGTTCTCCATAGGCATGCTTACCGCCGCCATCACCATGCCTATCGTAGGCACCCTCTTCGACAGGTACGGCCCAAAACTATTGATGGGCATAGGCTCGGTGGTGCTGGCTCTCGGCCTGGCGGCGGCCAGCCGGACCGGGGACATCTGGCAACTTTACATAAGCTATGGAATCGTGGTGACGGCGGGCATGAGCTGCGTCTCGGTGGTACCCCACACCGCTATCATAACAAACTGGTTCACCACCAGGAGC
Organism: Dehalococcoidia bacterium; assembly: GCA_016844565.1. Lineage (GTDB taxonomy): Bacteria > Chloroflexota > Dehalococcoidia > JAENJB01 > JAENJB01 > JAENJB01. The sequence continues at coordinate 19,027 of JAENJB010000004.1, read as the reverse complement.
GGCCGGGCCATAGGCCTGGCGACCTCAGGGATGGGAGGCAGCTATGCCATCGCCATCCTGTCCCAGTACGTCACCTCAAACTACGGCTGGCGAAACGGATATCTGGTACTGGGTATCCTGGTAGCCGTCATCGTGTTACCCCTCGTCCTGGCTTTCCAGCGGCTGAGGACCCTCAGCCCGTCTGCCTCAGGAGAGAGGGCCGGGGAGCGCAGCACGGCCATGCCTGCGCCACAAGAACAACGTCTGGAAAAGAGCAATCCGCCCGGGAAGGCTGGTGAAGGATGGACTCTTCGACGAGCTATGCGTACCAGCAGGTTCTGGATGGTCTTCCTGGCGTTCTTTCTCTCCGGATATGCCAGCTTTCTCATTGGCACGCACCAGGTAGCGTTCAATGTAGACATGGGATACGGGGAGCTTCTGGCCGCCTCCATGGTGGGGCTCTTCGGAATTGTTAACACCTTTGGCCGGATGGGCGGATTCCTGTCTGACCGCATCGGCAGGGAGGGCGCCTACGGCATAGGGGCGGGTAGCTCCGCGGTAGCTATAATGTTGCTCCTGCTCGCCAGAAATCCTCTTAATCCTTTCTTTCTCTACGGCTGGGCCTTGCTCTTTGGCCTCGGCATAGGCCTGATGGGGCCCTCCATCCTTGCCACCACCGCCGACCTTTTCAAGGGGCGGCACCTGGGCGCTATCATCGGCTTCATGGGCCTCGGGTTCAACGCCGGTGGCGCCCTGGGTCCCTGGGTGGGGGGATACATCTACGATGTCCTTGGCAAGTATGACACAGCCTTCTACTCGGCAATGGTGGCAGCCGTCGTCTCTGCTCTGTTCATATGGGTGGCCGCACCGAGAAAGGCAAGGAGGGACTAGATTCAGCCTTCGAGCTGGACTTTCAGCTCCTCATGCCTGGTGGTGGGAGACTGACAGGCGTGGTCCCGGCAGACAAAGGCTGTCGGCTTTCCCTCCTTCAATACCCGGCCCTGAAGAAGCCGAATGCGCTCCGGTGTAGCCAGATCACCTGGCTCCACGGCTAAGACGACCTTGTGAGGCAGGTACCTTCCGTGAATCGCCGCCAACAGCCCCCGGGTCCGAGGATCGCCTGAGGGACCCACGAGGACAATTTCCCTCGGGTGGGCAAGATGGAAGTCCAGGCCGCAAAGCCAGGCTCCGAAGGCCGCCGGCTGGTCGGTCATGAATTTGGCCACCTTGCTCATGGCTGCCACCGCCCGCTCCCGGTAGTGATCCTCGCCGGTGACAACAGCCATCTGCAACAGAACATTGACCGCGGCGGCGCTCCCCGATGGAACCGGAGAATCGAAGAGGCGGCGCGGGCGCACGAGCAGGCTCTCGTTCTCGCGACCGGTATCGAAGAAGACGCCCTCTCCATCATCCCAGAAAAGCTCGATCATGGAGTCCACCATGGAAAGGCTCTCCTCCAACCAGCGTCTTTGCATGCTGGCAGCATGGACCGCCAGCAATCCTCCGGCCAGGAAAGCGTAGTCGTCCAGATAGCCGGGTATCCTGGCCTTGCCGTCCTTGTAGGTATGCATCAGCTTACCACCGGTCCTCATCTCCCGGAGAAGAAAGTCAGCAGTACCTACAGCTGCCTGGCAGTAGTCGTCTCGTCCCAGAATGCCTGCGCACTCGGCCAGCGTCTGCAGCATCAAGCCGTTCCATGAGGTGAGCACCTTGTCATCTCTGGCCGGCGCGGAGCGGCGGCCACGAGCGGCCAAGAGCACCTTCCTGGCTTTCTGGACCATACCCTCCACCTCCTCCGTCTCCATACCGTTTTCAACGGCGATATCCTTCAGTTCCTTCGAGATATGCAGGACATTCCCGCCCTCGAAGTTCCCCTCTTGTGTCACCCCAAAATACTTGCATATGATGGGCCCAACCCTATCTCCAAGGACCTTATGGATTTCTTCATGAGTCCAGACGAAATACTTTCCCTCCACACCCTCGCTGTCGGCGTCCTGGGACGAGCAGTAGCCGCCAGTGGGACCGGCCATCTCCCGCAGCACATAGTCCACGGTCTCCTCGACAATACGGCGGTAGAGAGACTTGCCGGTGACCTGATAGGCGTACAGGTACAGGCGGCCCAGGAGGGCATTGTCGTAAAGCATCTTCTCGAAGTGAGGAACGAGCCACCGGGCGTCCGTGGCATACCGGTGAAAGCCACCGCCCGTCTGATCGTAGATGCCGCCGCGGGCCATACAGACCAGTGTCTGCTCCACCATATCGAGGGTCTGCCGGTCGCGCGCCCGATAATTCCAGCGAAGCAGGAACTCAAAGGCAAGAGGTTGCGGGAACTTTGGAGCTCCACCCAAACCCCCGTTTTCATAGTCGAAGACTCCCCTCAAACCGTGATAAGCACGAGCAAGCGTGTCCTCGGCGAGCGATTCCCCTGCCGACGCGGCCTGCAGCCCATGCTTCACATGTGAAAACACCTGCTCTCCTATCTCCGCCAGATCAGCCTTCTTGGTGCGATAGGCTTCGGCGATAGCCATCAGCACGCGAGGAAACCCCGGCAGGTTCGAGATGTCGCGCGGTGGAAAGTAGGTGCCTCCAAAGAACGCCTTGCCGTCTGGCGAGAGGAAGACCGTCAGAGGCCAGCCGCCGCCACCTGTCATGGCCTGTACCGCCTCCATATAGACGGCGTCTATGTCGGGTCGCTCCTCGCGGTCGACTTTGATGCTGATGAAGAGCTCGTTCATCAGCAGAGCGATCTCAGGGTTCTCAAAGCACTCCCGCTCCATGACATGGCACCAGTGACAAGCGGCATAGCCGATACTCAGAAGTATGGGCTTGTCCTCTTTCCTCGCCCTCTCCAGCGCTTCCTCACCCCAGGGGTACCAGTCCACGGGATTGTGGGCGTGCTGCAGAAGATAGGGACTTGTCTCGCCAATCAAACGGTTGGGCACCACCACACCTCCAGATAGGATTTCCGCCTATTCTATATCTTCCCCATACCATATGCACACCCTAAAGCTGTCATTGCGAGGAACCGGAGACGACGAAGCAATCCGTTCTTCCATCCTCTCCCCCCTTGAGGGGGAGAGTTAGAGAGAGGGGGACCATAACCGGTAGCACACCCTCTCCCTGACCCTCTCCCTTGACGGGAGAGGGAACACGACGGATTGCTTCGCGGAGTTTATCCATTCGGCGAACTCAGGGCAGGCTCTGAGCCTATCGGCGAAGGGCTTGCAATGACATGCATACCACATCATTGCCGTGCACTTGCACCCGTGGAACGTTTATAATGCTCCGAAACACTCAACAGCCCGCCGGGAGGAGACGAGTACAGATGTCCAGGCCCACCAGGTACACCGAGGAGATGACAGCCGAGTATCTCAAGAAAGGCTATTGGGAGTCCACCACCTGGCCAGAGGTATGGGCGCGCAATGCGGAGAAGTGGCCCGACCGGGAGGCCCTCGCTGATTCGAAGACCAGGCTGACCTGGGCCCAGGCGAACCAGTTGATAGACCGGCTGGCTTTGAGTCTGCTGGAGTTGGGGTTCAAGAAAGACGAGGTGCTGGTGCTCCAGCTACCCAACTGCGTCGAGCTGTGCCTCCTCCGCCTGGCCTGCGAAAAGGCGGGCATCCTCTGTTTGCCGGTGCTCCGCACCCTGCGCCAGAAGGAGATGGAATACATCCTCCGCTATGTAGAGGCCGCCGGATGGGTGATACCCTGGAAGTGGAGCGATTTCGACTACTTCGAGATGGCCCGGGAGCTGCGCCCGCGCCTGCCCCGGCTGAGACACATTTTCGTGACGGGCGAAGAGGTCCCTTCAGGCGCCATTTCGGTAGCCGGGATGCTCCGGGAGCCGACCGAGAAGAAGTACCCTCCCGGTCACCTCCACGGCCTTGGCTACAAGGCCACCGAGGTCTCCTGGATCAGCCATACCACGGGGACGACTGGATTCCCGAAGTTCGTAGAGATACCGGCCTGCGCCCGGATGGCGCTGTGCAAGGGTTTCATCCAACCCTGGAAGCTCACCTCCAACGATGTCATCGGCGCTTTCTCTCCCGCTACAGGCGGGCCGAATATCATCGTTTACTGGGGCGCTGCCCTGGTGGGAGCCAGGGTGGTGCTGATGGAGAAATTTCAGGCCGAGGCCGCCCTGCAAACCATCGAGAAGGAGAAGGTTACCGTCCTGGGTGTAGTGCCGACCATGTTCATCATGATGATGACACACCCGCGTCGCCAGGATTTCAACCTGAGCTCAGTCCGTCTCTGGGCCTGCCCCGTCGGCGCTCCCCCGGAGAAGCTGGCCAGAGAGATCGAGGAGAAGACCAGCGGCAAGGTGATCCAGTACTACGGCGCGGTGGACTGGGGCGGCATCATCCTCTCGCCTCTGGCGGCCTCTCGGGAGGAAAGATGGCTGACCACCGGAAAGCCGATACCCCATCACGAGGTGAAGCTCATGGATGACAGCGGGAAGGAGGTGGGCCTGGGAGAGGTGGGGGAGCTTTGGGTGCGGGGGCCGGCGGGAATAGCCGGCTACTACAAGAACCCCGAGGCTACCTGGGAGGTGTGGACGAGGGATGGCTGGTTCAAGACGGGCGACCTGGCCCGGATAGATCAGATGGGGAACGTCGTCATCGCCGGCCGTAAGAAGGACATGATCAAGCGGGGCGGACAGAACATTTACCCGGTGGAGATTGAGGACATCCTGATAGGCCACCCCAGGGTGGCCGCTGTGGCCATCGTCGGCATGCCTGACCAGCTAATGGGAGAGAGGGCCTGCGCCTTTGTCGTCCCGAAGGTGGGCCAGGGCTTCCTTTTCGAAGAGATGGTAGCCTTCCTCAAAGAGAAAAAAGTGGCCGCCTTCAAGCTGCCCGAGAGGCTGGAGCTGGTGGACAGGCTGCCAACGGTGGCCGAAGGCCAGAAGGTGGACAAAAAGGTGCTCCAGCAGGAAATCGTGCAGAAGCTAAAGGCGGAAGGGAAAATTCAATAGTCTGGAGGCTACCGCGAAACGCGCTACTTAGTAGACCTGCGGAGCCCTTCCGTGTCATTCCCGCGAAGGCGGGAATCCGGGGACTCCAGTATAGCCACCCCACCTGGATTCCGGCTCGGGGGCCGGAATGACAGTTTCGCGGGAGTCTGAGTCTGGCAGCCGCCTCTCTACGCGCCTCGCCATAGCCGGTCGAAGAAACCCTCCTCATCCACCTCTCGCACATAGTGAAGGTCCCACATCGTCAGAGGGTTGAGCTGGCGCGCCTCGGGGTAATTGAACAGGGCCAGCCGGTAGACATTCTGAATAGCCTCCAACGTAGGATAGAGCTTGTTCTCCAGAGCGCGCGTCATGTAGTCGTAGAAATAGTCCAGCTCCTCCTGCGTCTCGAGCGCCATCTTTCTGCCCAGTTTCTCTTTCAAGACCTCCATCGCGTCTCCCCGCCTGGTCTTGAAGTAGTAGATGCCCTTGGATATGGCCTTGATGACCCCTTTGATGAACTCCTCGTTGCGCAGAGCAAACGGGGAGAGGGCGGTAACAGTGAGCCCCCAGACCATGGGCACCTTGGGGATATCGACCACGTTGAGCCCCCACCGGCGCGCCTTCAGGTCGTACGGGGCCATGACCACCGCCGCATCTACCTTGCCGTCGCGGACGGCCTCGACCTGGGCCATAGGGTAGGAGGCAATGGGGATAAACTGAATACCGTCCCTCTCCGGCTCCAGACCAGCCCTCTCCAGGCGCAGTCTGGTGGTCAGGGTGGGATGGTCGTCCACCACCGTGCCGGCGGCGATTCTCTTGCCTTTGAGATCGGTCAAACCCCTGACCTTGCCGTCTTTCGAGACCAGCCACTCCTCGGCCCAGTTGGTGGCCTGCGCCAGGTAGACGATGGGAATGCCCCGTGCCCGGTCGGCCTGGGGCGTGATGTGGTTGCCGATCACCAACTGGGCGTCCCCTTCTATGAGGCGCCGCTCGGCGATCTCAGTCTCTACCTGGAGCTCCACGTCCGGGTTCAGCCCAAACTCCTGCCAGAGATGGTACTCCTCCACCATCGCGAGCACCGGGTACTGCAACGAGCTGGGGCGGTAGAGAATCCTGGGCTTAGGGCCTGGTGACATCTTCATCTCCTGAACCGCAGTGGGAAGCAGGACTTCGATAACAAGCAGGGATGGTAAGGCGGCGGGTGCCCTTTGTCAAGGCGGCACCCACCTATGTCATTGCGAGCGAAGCGAAGCAATCTCATACGGTACTAGTGGCTCAGAGATTGCTTCGCCCTCCCGACAAGTCGGGATGGGCTCGCAATGACAGCCCTCTCTGTGTCGTTGCAGACCCACCGGAGGCCGGTGTGACAACGTCCTCACATCCCCACCTGGATTCCCGCCTTCGCGGGAATGATATTATTAGAAAGCCTCGACGTCAGGTTGGACAGAGCAACGATTACTATTATAGAATGGAAAGTTAATCTCGTCGGGAAGGTAAATGTGGACGACGCGGTAGGATACGGCTGGGCCGGCCAGATACTTGACATAAATCTCAGCGACGGGCAAGTACGCAAGAGACCCGTCACTCCGGAGTTCGCACGCAAATGGATTGGCGGCGAAGGCTTCGGGGCCAAAATCCTCTGGGACGAGGTAGGCCCCGAAGTCGAGGACGGGCTCGACCCCAGGAACGTGCTCATCTACGCCGCCGGGCCGCTTAACAGCACGCTGGCCCCCACTGCAGGACGCCTCGAGATAGTCACCAAGTCTCCGCTGACAGGCATTTTCGGCGACACCAACTCCGGAGGCCATTTCGCTCCCGAGATGAAACAGGCCGGCTATGATGCCATCATCATCCGCGGCAAGGCCGGGAAACCGGTCTATCTGTGGATAGATGACGGCGAAGTCCAGATCAGGGATGCCGGCCACCTCTGGGGCAGGGATGTGCAGGAGACCACCGCCAGGCTGCAATACGAGCTGGGAGACAGGGATGTCCAGGTATCCTGCATCGGGCCAGCCGGAGAGAATCTGGTCCGCTTTGCCATTCTCATGAACAACCTGACCCGAGCGCCGGGGTGGACGGGGTGCGGGGCGGTGGCCGGGTCGAAGAACCTCAAGGCGGTAGCCATCCGCGGCACCAGGGGTGTGAGGATCGCCCATCCGCAAGAGTTCGAGGAAGCCTGTCGCGCTCTCAGGCGCAAGGTGAGAGAGAACCGCATGTTCGAGACCCGCCGGAAGATAGGTACGATGTACCTCTTCCGCATGATGCACGCGGCGGGACACAGCGCGCTCAACAACTACAACATCACCCAGTCTTCGCGCGAGTACCTGGAGAAGATCTCGGGCGACCGCTGGGCGCGTGACTATGTGGTGAGACAGACATCGTGCCACGCCTGCGAAATCCAGTGCGGGCATTTTGCCGAGGTGAAGGAAGGTCCTTACCGGGGGCTGGCCGCCGATGGATTTGAATATGGTAGCTTCGGCGCGTTCCTCTCTGCATATGGCTCCGATAACCTGGCCTTCGCTATGGCTGCCACCAAGTACTGTAATGACAACGGCATGGATGCCACCGAGCCCGGCCTCATCCTGGCCTGGCTCACCGATTGCTTCAAGCGGGGCATCATCACCGCTAACGATACCGACGGCCTGACCCTCGACTGGGGGGACGAGAAAGTAGCCCTGGAGATAATGCGCAAGATAAACCACCGCGAGGGGTTCGGCGACATCCTGGCTGAAGGTCTGGGGCGTGCCTCCCGGAAGATAGGCCGCGGCTCCGGGTATTATGCCCAGGTCACCAAAGGCAGACCGTCTTTCGAGTTCAATGTCCGGGTGATGTATGGCTGCGCACTGGCCTCAGCCACCTCCACCAGGGGCGGTGACCACCTGAAGGGCTGGCCCTACTATGAGCTGGCCCACGCCGGCGGCGCACCTTCCCAGAAGAGATGGGGCAACCCACACGCCGGCGACAACACCAGCCATGAGGGCAAGGCCGAGATGACCGCCTACGGGCAGCAGGTATTCACTCTGATAGACAGCCTCGGCACCTGTAAGTTCCTTTCCCGGCTGGGGCTGGAGGGGCTGGACGAGAAAGACTATACCCGCCTCCTGTCATTGGCCACGGGGGTGGACTTCACCGTGGAAGAGGTGATGAGGGCCATGGATAGAATCTACAACCTGGAGCAGGCCTACAATATCAGGCTGGGCATGGGGAGAAAAGATGACACCGTGCCCGAGCTTTACGTCAGTGAGCCGTGCGACTCGGGGCCGTATGAGGGGAAGATAGTAATCCAACGGGAAAACTACGAGAAGATGCTCACCGAGTTCTACCGCCACCGGGGCTGGAATGAGAAGACGGCGGTGCCCACCAGGGAAACCCTGGAGAAACTTGACCTGAAGGACGTGGCCGAGGATTTGGAGAGACGCGGCTTCCTGGGCAACGGAGAAAAACCACCCGTCACAAACAGGGAACAGAGGTCGCGGGGAAAGAGCAGAGGATAGGGCGGTAAAACCAGGAAAATGGCGACCACTGTCAATGTGGAAATCTATGGCCCCTTCGCAGATATCGCCGGCACGCGGCAGGCAAAGGTGGAGTTGGATGAACCCACCGTCAAGGGCCTCCTGAAGGTAATGAAAAAGCAATGGGGGCCCTCTTTCATTCAAGCCATCATGGACGAAAGCGGAGGAGAATTCAATCTCTCTGTTCTGGTCCTGGTCAACCACCACCCGGTCTATCACCTTCAGGGCCTCAGGACGGAGCTGAAGGATGGGGATACGGTGGTCTTTATACCACCGGCGGCGGGCGGAGCACTCGCGTCCGGCAGCCAAACCGTCATTGCGAGGGGCAAAGCCCCGAAGCAATCTCACCACAGCGCTATTGAGATTGCTTCGCTCCGCTCGCAATGACAGGCCGTGCCGGAAGTGGCAATTTTCGAGGTAATGTCAAAGTGGCCATTAGAGAAGAGGAGTGATAGTCTGATGTTCGGCTGGTCGGGAACGATTCTGAAGATAGACCTTGGCAGCGGCAAGATTGACCGCCGGCCCCTGGACATTGACTTTGCGCGCAAGTGGCTCGGCGGCGAGGGGTTTGGCGCCAAGGTCCTCTGGGACGAGGTGGGGCCAGAGGTGAAGGACGGCCTGGACCCGCGAAACTTGCTCATCTACGCCGGCGGCCCCCTCAACAGCACGCTGGCGCCAAGCTCGGGACGGCTGGAAATAGTTACCAAGTCTCCACTGACCGGCATCTTCGGAGACTCCAACTCGGGAGGGCACTTCGCCCCGGAGATGAAGCAGGCCGGATACGACATGATTGTCATCAAGGGCAAGTCCAGCCGGCCGGTTTATCTGTGGATTGATGACGACGAGGTGCAAATCAGAGACGCAGGTCATCTCTGGGGGAAGAGTGTTCCTGAGACTTCCTCCCTGATAAGGGACGAGATCAAGGACCAGAACATCCAGGTCTCCTGCATCGGCCCGGCCGGAGAGAATCTGGTCCGCTTTGCAGCCCTGATGAATAACAACGTGCGGGCGGCTGGCTGGACGGGATGCGGGGCCGTGGCCGGCTCAAAGAATCTGAAAGCGGTGGCCATCCGCGGCACAAAGGGAGTCAGGATCGCCCGGCCCAGGGAGTTTGAGCAAGCCTGCTGGGAAGCCAGGGAGAAGGTGAAACAGCACCCCCTTTACAAGACGTTACGGCGCACAGGGACGATGTACCTGACGAGGCAGTTTTACATCGGGGGATACGTCCCGCTGCGCAACTACTCCGTCACCGGCTGCTCCCCCGAGGAATTCGAGCAAGTCAGCGGAGATACCTTCGCCGACGATTACGCGGTCCAGGCTCTGGGGTGTCACGGCTGCGTTGTCCAGTGCGGTCACTACGCTATCGTAAGCCAGGGCGACTACAGGGGCACGGCCACGGATGGCCTGGAATTCAGCGCCCTGGGCGCCTTCACGTACTGGTATGGCTCGACCAACCTCGCCTTCGCTATCGCCGCCGCCAAATTCTGCAACGAGAACGGCCTGGATGTGACCGAGCCGGCCATGCTGCTGGCGTGGGCGACCGACTGTTTCAAGCGCGGCCTCCTCACTACGAAGGACACCGACGGGCTGGAACTGGACTGGGGCGATGAAAAGGTCGCCTTCGAGATCATGCGCAAGATAACCCGTCGGGAAGGCGTAGGAGACACCTTCGCCGAGGGGCTGGCGCGGGCCGCACGGAAGATTGGCAAAGGCACGGAGTACTACGCCCAGACTATCAAAGGCAGACCATCGCTGGAGGCCGGCGTAAGAGCGACCATGGGGACCGCCATGGCGTCCATCACCTCCACGCGTGGGGCCGACCATCTCAAGGGATGGCCCCACTTCGAGTACGCGGCCCTGCCACCCGAGAAGTCCATGAAGACCTGGGGCCACCCGAAAACCGGGGACGGACGCAGCCCTGAGGGCAAAGCGCCGATGACCGCCTACGGGCAGTCCATCTACACCATAGTAGATTCAGTAGGCGCCTGCAAGTTCCACAGCCGCATAGCGTTGGACGGACTAAGGGAAGAGGACTTCGCCAGGTTGCTTTCAGCCGCTACCGGCATCGACATGTCGGCCCGGGAAATAATGCAGGCGGCCGACAGGATTTACACCCTGGAAAGGGCCTACAATTGCCTGCTCGGGCTGGGGCGGAAGGATGACACCCTGCCCGAGATGTACTTCCGCGAGCCCTTCAACGCCGGACCGCGGAAAGGCCAGCAGATTATTACCAGGGAAGACCAGGAAAAGATGCTGGACGAGTACTACCAATACCGGGGATGGGATGTGGAGACCGGGATTCCTACCAGAAATAAGCTGGAGGAACTGGGGCTGCCGGATGTAGCGGATAGACTGGAAAAGCACCTCGGAACAAAAACTGTTTAGCAAACGTCAAGACTGCTTCCCCATCTCCTCTTAAGGAGAGGGGGATAAAGGGGGTAAGGTTGACAACTAACTTCAACACCAGTCTGCGCGATACCCTGAAATTCCTCGAGGAACATGGTGAGTTGATGAGGGTGGAAGGCGAGGTTGACCCGGTATACCAGATCTCCGGCATTCAGAAGGCGCTGGAGAACGGACCGGCGCTGCTCTTCGAGAAGGTCAAAGGCTACCCAGGAGCGAGGGACGCGGGCAACGTTTTCGCGCGGAGGGAGAGGATGGCCCGCATCTTCGGCGTCTCCGACCCCAGGCAGCTGAAGTTCAAGTGCCTCGAAGCAATCCGGAATCCCCTGCCGCCAAAGATAGTCACCGAAGCGCCATGTCAGGAAGTGGTGCTCACCAGGGACATCAATGTCATGGCAACCCTGCCCATTCTGAAACACACCGAACGCGACGGGGCCCGCATCCTGGGAGGGGGCAACACCTTCGTCAGCGGCAAATATTTCCGCCGGGGAACGCATGTGTCCTTCAACAGGATGAGCTTCCGCGGGAACGACTGGGGAAGTATTTCCTTCGGCTCCGGCAGCCACCTGGAGTGGGCCACTTACATCGAACATAAAGGAGAGAATATTCCCCTCACCATCAATATAGGCACCCCACCTTCGGTCATCCTCACCGCCGCCACGGCCTTTCTTCACACAATAATTCCCACGGGCGCTGATGAGCTTGGTTTTGCCGGCGCTTTGCAGGGCTCACCGGTAGAGATTGTCAGAGCCAGGACAGTTGATGCGTACTCCATCGCCCAGTCGGAGTGGGTGATCGAGGGCTATGTTAACTCCAAGGACAGAGTATGGGAGACCGACGACGCCGAGAAGTCCGGCAAGTCCGGGGTCGAGCCTTTCTTCCCCGAATGGACGGGGTACCTCGGCCGGGCCTATCAACTGTTGAAATTCCACGTAACTGCCATTACCCACCGGGCAGACAGGCCCATCCTCTACAGCCCCCTCGCCAACGGGTTCGAGACCGACAACGCCGGAGCGCCCTTCCGCGAGGCCTGCTTCTACGAGATGGCCGACAGGACCCGCCCGGCGCTGGCAACGGACGTCAACATCATCACCGGCGCCGCAGGCTGGGCCGGGAACATCGTCTTCCAGATACAGAAGAGGCGGAGGGCCGATGACGGGCAGCAGAGGAACATCCTGGCAGGTGCTCTCTCATCAGCCCAGGGACTCCGTCTGGCCATCGCCGTGGATGAGGATGTGGACATCTACAGCGTAGACGACCTGCTATGGGCGATTACCACGAGAGTGGACCCCGCCACCGGCATTATCAGAGGAACAGCCGGCGGCATGGGGCAAGCCTTGATGCCCATGGAGAGGATGGGGACCAGCCCGGAGAGAAGCGCTCAAATTCGCTTTGAAGGTGGCTTAGCCCTGGATGCCACCATACCTTTCGATGCCAAGTGGAACTTCGAAAGGGCCAAACACCCTGTAGCTCAAGTGGACCTCAAGAGGTGGTTCACCGACCAGCAACTCCGAGCGGTCCAGGCCCAGCAGAGCGAATACGCGCGACTCATGGCCAGGAGAGGCTAAGGTAGCACCTTCCCCCATTTGGCCATCATCTTCTTCTCGATCCCGGGGCTAAACTCCACCGCCTCCGGGAACTCGCTCATCCACTCATAGGGCCGGCAGGCCTCGATGATCGCCGTCGAGTTGTGAAAAGATTCGGCCGGCTTGCGTATCATCGGATCAAGGGAGGTGCTGCGCACCCGGCGCAGGATGTCTATGTGCTTCTCGGGGTCCGACCGGGTGGTCAGGGCCCACAGCACATCGGAGATGCTGGTGACGTCGATGTCGTCATCCACTACCACAATATAACGGGCTCCTAGCCCCGTCCTCACCAGGTGCCGGGCTGCCAGCCCCACCTGCTTTGCATGGCCGGCGTACCTCTGCTTAATAGATATGGTGATGAAAAGGTAGCCCGGCGAGTCGTGGGTCCAGACCCCGACTATGTCCGGGATGCCGCTCTTCCTGAGGTCGCTTTCCAGCACCAGGCTACGCATCAGCGCGTGGAGATAGGAGAATCCATTGGGCGGGCGTCCGGGAGGAGCCCCCAGGATGATGGGATTGTTCCGGTAGTAGACGCGCTCCACCACCACAAAGGGCTCCCTCTTCCCCTTGCTGGCGTAGTAGCCCGTGTATTCGCCGAACGGCCCTTCAGGCCTGACCTGTCCCGGCGGACACCAGCCGACAATAACCATCTCGCTGTCTGCCGGTATGGGCAGCCCCGTGACCTCCTCCTGAATGACCTCCGCCGGCTTCCCGGTGATGGCCCCGTATAGAAGGTACTCAGGCAGAGGGAACTCCACCCCTGCCAGGGCGAAGTAGAGCGGATGGTGACCGATGGATATCGCCACCGGACATGGCTTCCCTCGGGCATGGTATTTCTCATAATGCAAGCGCCCGTGCTTGCCTGGAGCCACCTCCAGCCCCACTGTTTTCTTATCGAGGACCATGTTGCGATAGCAGCCCAGGTTGACCTCTCCGGTATCCGGGTCCTGGGTGATGACGGCGCAGCCCGTGCCCAGGTAGCGGCCTCCATCCAGCTCATGCCACTTGGGAGAGGGGAAACGTTCAAGGTCCACCGCGTCGCCGGAGACCACATTCTCCATCACCGGCCCGCTCTTGACCACCCGGGGCGCGAAGTCCTTGGCCTTCGCCTCCCACTCCGGCATCCGCTGCCTGACGGCAGCCATCATCTCCTTGTCGGACGCTTTCTCCGAAAGGCCGAAGGCCCGCGCGAAATGCTTCGGGGTCATGATGACATTGCTCATCACTCGAAAGCCGGGGGGATAGCCCGGTATCTTATCGAAGAGCAGGTTCGGTGCATCCCTCCACTGTTTCCAGTAGTAAGCGGTGAGGAAGCCGATGTCCAGGTCCCAGCCAGCTCCCTCTATCGTCTTTAGCTCTTCCCTCTTCTCCACCTCTCGTAACCAGTCCCTTAGATCGGCCATTTCAACCTCCTCAGCAAGTATATCGTTGCCACCAGAGCGGCCAAATCACTCTCCCTTGCTACCAAAATGTCATCCCTTCGTTCCACTCAGGGCAGGCTCTGAGGCCAATCCGCCGCAGGCGGAGGCCGAAGGATCCGCCCTTCACCTCGGGGCGTGGCCATCCCAACCCATCCCTTCCGAGATTGCTTCGGCACTACGTGCCTCGCAATGACAGCTTGTGTCAACTTAACTTTCTCATCACCTCATCGGTGCTCGCTACCATGGCAAAGGAGCGGGCGAGGGTGCTCATGTGGACCCTCTCCACATCCTCCTGGTTTACGGGGCCCCAACCCTGGTCGGCTATGGGTCTGGACAGACAGGCGTCCCTTACCATGACCACCTTGTAGTCACGACTGGCCGCTTCCCTGGCCGTGGTGCCACAGCCGACCTGAGTAGATATCCCGCATATCAGGATGGTATCTATCCCCTTGCGACGCAGTCGCTGGTTGAGCCTGGTGCCGTAGAAGGCCCCATACCTCGGTTTCTCAATCACTCTATCAACGGCCTCCGGCTTTATGGAGGAGTGCACCTGAGAGCCGTAGCTGCCGGGCCGGAAGAGGCGCCTGCTGGCCAGCTCAGGGTAGAAGTCGGCCATGCGGCCCATATCTTCCGCCCCCTTATTCACCGGAACGGTGTAGAAAACGGGAATTCCCCTGCGGCGACACAGAGTCAGCAGCTTCTGAATCTGAGAAAGTATCCTATTCACGGAGGGGTCGTAGAAAGCCCCGCCGGGGTCGGCCATCTCGTTAGTTACATCGTAGATGAGCAAAGCGGTCTTCTTAGATTCCAGCGGGAATATGACGGCCATCTAATGCTCCTCCTCACCGTGAACAAGACTGGCGCCATCAAGGGGATTTCATAAGATAACCTCTGAAGGAAGGAATGTCAAACCATCCCCCTCTGTCATTGCGAGCCCTTCGAAGAAGGGCGTGGCAATCTCCAAGCAACTCTTATGAGATTGCTTCGCTACGCTCGCAATGACAGTCAGAATAGGGCAGGTTTTTGACAGGCAAATTGTTTTTCGTGTAATCTTGTTAATTGAATCGCCTTTAATTTGCCTTGATCTCCTTTTCCCCATCCGACAGGGGCTCGTAGCTCAGGGGTTAGAGCGGTCGGCTCATAACCGATTGGTCGTAGGTTCAAATCCTGCCGAGCCCAGTAGCTTCCTCAGAAACCTCAGTCAAAAGGTATTGACATAACAAGTAATCATATGTTATCTTCCCACGCATCGTTCCCAGCGAGTCTCTGGGAACGCCCAAAAGGGAATGTCTGCTCTCAGACATGAACCCGAGGGAATGAGGTAGAGGAGGTATTACACAATGCAAGTCCCCGCTGAGAACCGCCGCCTGGTCAAGTTCCTGGTCGCCGCCGCCATCTTCTTCGCTTGGGCCACTATCCAGGGGGCCCTCCAGGCCCAACAGCCCATCTACAATTTCCTTCAGGGACCCGCTCGCATAATAATCGGCGCCCATGTACATGTTGGCACCCTGGGCTGGATATCGCTGACCCTGTGGACCGTTATCTATTACCTGCTGCCTATGCTGGGCAAACCTATCGCCTGGCCCAAGCTCATCAACTGGAACTTCTGGATCTTCACTGTTGCCGTGACCATCACCGCCATCACGATGATCACCGTCGGCATCCGGGCCGGCAATGCCTTCGCCGCTGGCGCAGGAGGACCGCAACTGGAAGCCTTGATGGGGCCCTACATGATGGTAGTCGGCATCCTCAGTATCATCTGCGGCCTGGTGAGCCTGCTCTTTACCATTCAGATCCTGGTCAGCGCCAGCCGTAAGTAGCCCGGCGGCACGGCCAGACCAAAAGTTTGTATCTCAGCTATCGGACAAGTCACAAAACCTTGTGATGCGGTTGGTAGTGCCCTCGAGCAGCTAAAGGAGGAAAAAATGTCGCCCATGCTTCAGGACAAGGTAGCCATCATAACCGGCGCCGGGCGCGGCATCGGCCGGGCCTACGCTCTGAGGTTCGCCCGAGAGGGGGCAAAGGTCGTCATCGCTGAAGTCCTGCTGGAGAACGCTCAGAAGGTTGCTCGAGAGATAGAGGCCGCAGGTGGGACCGCCATAGCGCTCCAAACCGATGTATCGCAAGAAACCAGCACCAACGAGATGGCCAAAAAAACGGTGGAACGCTTCGGCAAGATCGACATTCTGGTAAACAATGCCGCCATCTATTACGGTCTGCCTCGTAAGCCCTGGCACACATGGACCGTGGAAGAATGGGACCGCATCTTCGCGGTGAATGTCAGGGGGGTATGGCTTTGCTGCAAGGCGGTGGCTCCCTACATGCAACAGCAGAAGAAAGGCAAGATAGTCAACATCGCTTCCGGGACTGCCTCCGGAACACCGGGCGCTACCCAGCGCTTGCACTACGCCACCAGCAAGGGAGCGGTGATCACCATGACCAGGCTCCTGGCCCGGGCCATGGGAGAGCACAACATCTGTGTCAACTGCATTGCGCCAGGGGCCACAATGACCGAGGCCAGCCTGGCGGGACTGGATGCCGGGGGTTCAGCTTCCTTAAAGAGTAGCACCGCGCAGGCGCGCTGTATCAAACGGGAGGAAGTGCCTGAGGACCTGGTGGGAGCGGCAGTGTTCCTCTCATCAGAGGATTCGGACTTCGTCACCGGGCAGATTCTGCCGGTAGACGGAGGCTCCTGGCTGCGCTAGCCGTGTCATTCCATATCTGACACGGGATTCCTTACGCCGTCTTCCTCCAGCTCGGCGGCAGCGCCGCCTCGTAGCTCCTCACAAAGCCGGACACGAAGCTATCCAGAGGCTGATGGTATATTTCCTCCGGGGTGCCCACCTGGACGACGGCGCCGTCTCTCATCACCGCAATCCTGTCGGCCAGAGCCATGGCATCGGCCATGTTGTGCGTCACATAGATAGTCGTCGTATTCACCTGGCGGTGCACCTTCATGATTTCCTCCCGCACCTGCAGCCGGCTGGGTGGATCAATATTGGTCATCGGATCATCCATGAGCAAGACCCGCGGCACCACGACAATGGCCCTGCCTATGGCCACCTTCTGCTTCTGTCCCTCGGAAAGCTGGCTGGGCTTCCGCTTAAACAGGGACTCCTCAATGCCCACCTTCTGACTAACTTCCAGCATCCTGCTTTTGATGCGGTCACCCATCCACTGCCTGACCTTCAGCGGAAAGCTCAGATTGCTGAAGCCTTTTTCGTCCATCACTCTCATATGCGGCCACAAGGCAAAGCTGGGGAATACCATGTGCACCCCCCGCTTGCTGACGTCAACGTCGTTCATCAGCTCACCGCCGATGTAGACATCGCCAGAGTCGGGGTCCTCCAGACCGGCGATTAGACGCAGGGTAGTGGTCTTGCCGCACCCGGAAGGCCCCACAATCACCAAGAACTCTCTATCCTTGACCTCAAGACTCAAGTTGTTCACCGCCACCACCTTGCCAAACCGCTTGGTCACCCTGTCTAAAACAACCTGGTTCACCCTAGCCTCCTCGTCAACGTACTTTACATAACGTATCGACCAGTCTTATTCTACCTTAAGCAGGCCGACGGGTCAAATTGAGGTAGTTTGGCAACAGACGCGAGCGGATTGATAAGCAACCTTCGATTTGACACCAGGAGCGCTAAAAATTAGAATGCGCTGTCACCCCAGTGAAGAAGAACGGCACCGAGATGCCAGCTAGAAGGAGCTTCTGTCTTGAAGAAAAAATTCTCCACCGTAATCTATGAGACCAAAGATACCATCGCCAGGATCACTTTGAACCTCCCGGAGAAGCTCAATGCCTGGGATTTCCCGGGACAGAAGGGGCATAAAGGCTGCCGGGCGGGCCTTTTCCTCAGGTCACGATCTGACCACCGTCGGCTTCGTATATGGATATGGCACAGGAGAGAAGGGGGAGAGACGCCCCAGCCAGCGGATTCGACTTAAGGTAGACCGCAAGACCTTCGACGCCAACCATCGCCGCCTGTTCCTCTTCCCCAAGGTCACCATTGCCCAGGTACACGGCTACTGCCTCGGCGAAGGAATGATTCTCATGCTTTGCTGCGACCTGGCCGTGGTCGCCGAAGACTCCCAGATCGGCCACTTCGACCAGAGAATGGGCTTTGCCGGCAGCGGCATGGGCACCATCCCCATCCTGATGGCAACTGTGGGCATCAAGAGGGCCATGGAACTCCTCCTCACCGGCAAGACCATCGATGGCAAGGAGGCCGAGCGCATCGGCCTGGTCAATGCCTCCGTCCCGATTGACAAGCTCGCGGAAACGACCGATAGGCTAGCCGGCCTCGTGTGCCTCATGCCCAGGGACGGCATCGCCATCGGCAAAGCCCATCGACAGCTCTCCTACGAGTCCATGGGACTGACTCACGGCTTCAGCCAGGGCTACATCACTCATACCCTGTTCACCAACCTCCGATGGGAAGACGACGAGTACAACTTCTTCAAGAAGCGCCGGGAAAAGGGCGCCCGCTCAGGCTTTCATGAGAGAGATGACCGGTACCGGTCCGTCGAGGGTAAATAGCCCCGCACCGATCATCGACCCCTCGGTTTTCCTGACTGCAAACCAGACTGCCGGGCTACCGTCAGCGCTACTCGCGCCACCGGCAGTCTGGTCTTCTGCGCCGATGACAACATGCCCGGGCCGCCAACCCAACACTATGCATTTCAGCGTTTGATGCGACATAACACTTATAGTGCGACCCACTCCCCGGAGAACGAAGCTTACATAATGTCTCTACAACAGGAAAACGGGGCGCCTGACCCTAACCCTCGGTATGGATCGAACTTTGCAGCGCCACCTCGACCTTAACCAGCAGACGGTTGATGCCCCAACCCCTCTCCGCCGACAGGAAGACGGCGTCGTCCGCCGAAAGCCCGGGAAAACGGGCCAGCCTCTCTTCCACCAGCCTGGAGTCCAACGAGGCTTCGTCTGCAGCAATAAGGTCCACTTTGTTCAGCGCCACCAGGCGTGGCTTCGCAGCGAGTTCCAGTTCGATGAGCTCGTCCTCCACTGTCAGATATTGCTCGGCGGCCACAGGATGGTTGATATCGACCACATGAAGGAGCAGACTGGCATCCTCCAGCTCCTCCAGGGTAGCCCTGAAGGCGGCAACCAGGGCCTGAGGTAGCTTGTGGATGAAACCCACG
>JAENJB010000075.1:6500-9411 GCA_016844565.1 Dehalococcoidia bacterium | reverse complement strand
AAGACCCTGGAGGAGCCGCCTCCCTACATCATGTTCATTCTGGCCACCACCGAGCCACATAAGCTCCTGCCTACCCTCCTCTCTCGATGCCAGCGGTTCGATTTCCACCGCATTTCCCCGGCGGATGTCGTCTCCCGTCTGGCCTTTGTCAGCCAGAAGGAGGGCATAGAAATCAGCTCCGAGTCCCTGATGCTCATCGCCCGTGGCTCGGGAGGCATCCTGCGCGACGCGGAGAACACCCTCGAGCAGTTGATGGCCTACTACGGTGCGCGGATTGAGCTTGCCCAGGTGAAGGAGACGCTGGGCATCACCGGCGACGCACGCGCCCGGGAGCTGGCCGGTCAAATAGTCAAGAAGGACACACCTGCCGGCCTGGCGACCATCAGCACCGTCAACATCGACGGCCTCGACCTGCGCCAGTTCACGCGCGAGTTGGTGGAGTATCTGCGTCAGTTGCTTCTGATGAAAGCCGGGTCGGCCACCTCGGGAGATTTGACCTCCGAGGAAGCCGCCGAGGCTAAGATCATAGTGGCGGGAACCTCCCTGGACCATATCCTGAAGGCGGTGAGGCTGTTCGGGGGCATCGACCTGCGCCTGGACAACTTCTCTTCCCTGCCTCTGGAGATGGCGCTGGTGGAGTGCTCGCTGGTGACGGACGAGACAAAGACGCCCTCGGGGCTGCGTCCAGCCAGGGCTCCGGTGAAATCCAGGGAAGTCGGGACCCCGTTCCGGCCGAGGACGGCAGAGGACCTCCGGCAAGTCGGGACTTCACTCCCGCCGAAGGTATCCGCCGGAGCAGGTGAGCCGGCGTCACCCGCTCAGGAGCCAGCGCCGCCTCCGAAGCCCACGGCTATTGAGGCCCCGCCTCCCGATAGCGATTACGTGACCTATCTCCGTGCCAACTGGAAGAGGGTGCTGGAGACTTCTCATGGCGCCAATACAACGGTAGAGGCGCTCCTGAGAAGCTCTTGTGAGCCAATGGCGTTTGAGGATGGAGTGCTGGTGCTGTCGGTGTACTATCCCTATCATAAAGAGAGGCTTGAAGACATCACCAAGCGTCCCGTTGTGGAGGGGATATTCGGCAAGATTCTGGGGACCCGCTGCCAGGTCCGCTACGTCCTGCAACAGAGGGAGAAGAAACCTCTGGCTGAGGGCCATCTGGTCAAGGCAGCCATGGAGATGGGGGCCAAGATTGTAACGAGGGAGAAGAATGAACCGACAAATGATGCGTCAGGCACAGGAACTCCAGGCCCGGCTGAACAAAGTGCAGGAGGAGCTGGGCCAGGCCCAGGTTGAGGGCACGTCCGGAGGGGGAGTGGTGAAGGTCACTGTCAACGGACAACTGAAGGTGCTGGCGGTCAAGATATCGCCGGAGGCGGTCTCCGCCGGCGATGCGGAGATGCTGGAGGACCTGGTGCTCAGCGCTATCAGTGACGCCATGACGAAGGCCCAGGAGATGGCGCAGAGCCGCCTCGGCGCCCTGACGGGCGGATTGAAGATACCAGGCATTATGTGAATCTCAGGAGGACAGTTTTGAAGTCTGGCTTTTCATCCGATGGCTCGCCGGTCTCCCGACTGGTGGAAGCGTTTCATAAGTTGCCCGGCATTGGCCCTAAGGTCGCGCAGCGCCTCACCTATCATCTGCTGCGAGCACCTGAGGAGGAAGCGAGAGCCCTGGCTGAGGCCATCCTCGATGTCAAGGAGAAGATCAGGCTCTGCTCCCGGTGCTTTAACATCACCGACATCGACCCCTGCACTTTTTGTGGAGATGAAGGCCGCGATCGCACCATGGTCTGCGTGGTTGAGAAGCCCCTCGATCTGCTGGCCGTAGAGCGTGTGGGGAAGTACAAAGGCCTGTATCACGTCCTCCACGGCGCTCTCGCCCCCAACGAGGGGGTCGGGCCGGAAGGGTTGAAGGTAAAGGAGTTGCTGGCCAGGCTGCAGGGCTCCCCCGTTCGAGAGGTCATCCTGGCCACTAACACCAGTCTGGAGGGAGAGACCACGGCGATGTACCTCCAGCGTGTGCTGTCGCCGCTGGGCATCAGGGTGACCCGGCTTGCCCGGGGGCTGCCGTTCGGCGCCGACCTTGAGTACGCTGATGATCTCACCCTATCCACCGCCATCGAAGGAAGGCAGCCCGTTTAGTTTCCCCCTGTGTCTTTGCCAGGAGAAGAAGTAAGGGGGGAGAGGTCGACAGATGCCACAACCCCGGGTTTACGAGACTGAGGCGGTGGTCATCCGAAAGATGAACCTCGGTGAGGCCGACCGTCTCCTCACGCTTTACACTTCTTCACTGGGCAAGGTCAGGGCGGTAGCCAAAGGGGTGCGCCGCCCCAGGAGCAAGCTTGGCGGGAACGTGGAGCTGCTCACCTGCAGCCGGCTAATGCTTGCACGCGGCCGGAACCTCGACATCATCACCCAGAGCCAGACCATAGACAGTTTCATGGCGATGAAGACCGATCTTCAGCGTACCTCCTGGGGACTGTATGTGGCTGAACTGGTCGATCGGTTTACGCCGGAGCGTCAGGCCAGCCGGGCCCTTTTCGAGTTGCTGCTCAAGACACTGAACCGTCTGGCCGGGGATGGAGTGGGCGAGACGGCGCTGCGCTACTTTGAGCTTCACCTCCTGGAGCTGGCCGGCTACCGCCCGCAGCTCTCCCGCTGCCCCGGCTGCAACACGGAGTTGCCGCTTTCGTGCCGGCTTTCCTTCAGCCCGGTGGCGGGCGGTCTGCTGTGCATGAGGTGTCGCGCCGGCGAGCCGGAGGTAGTATCTCTTTCCGCCGATGCCATCAGAATGCTTGGCCGGTTGCAGGACAGCGATGGCGAAGACGTGCTCAAAACAGGGTTGAGCCAGGCGCTCAATGCCTAGATAGGCGGGGTACTGCAGGAGTACATCAGCTACATTCTGGAG
>JAENJB010000075.1:0-6470 GCA_016844565.1 Dehalococcoidia bacterium | reverse complement strand
GCGGCCTGGTTGAGACAGCTAAGGAACGGGGTGTAGGCCGACAAGTAGCATTCCGTATTGAAACGGCTATTGCCAAGTGGTATAGTGCTGATGTATACTGGGCGGTTAAAAATCATAATTAGTTGGGAGGAGGACTCCTTTGGAACAGACTTCTGGATTCCCCAAGTGTCTCAAGTGCAAGGTGGGGGACCTGGTGCCGCTATCGGACTTCGGCAGCCAGGGTGCGGCCATTCATTGGAAGGCCTGGGTATGCACCAATCCTGATTGTGGCTTCAACCTGAAAATCAGGAACGGCGACGTATACCTGAACGAGCCCATTCTCAGCGGCGTTCCCCACGTTGTCCGCTCTCGCTAAGCAGCGGCAACGTAAGTGAGCCTTCGGGCTGCCGAACACAGGTCAGCAATCACACCGAGTTGCAAGACGACCGCAGTTCCATGATTCTTGGGCTGTGGTGCGGAGTGAGTTGAACCCTGAGGTCGAGCGAAAGCTGCGCTGGACAGGGCTGAAAGAAAGGTTGCTTGACCTTCTCTTCCCACCCAGATGTGTGGGTTGTGGAAGGTTAGGCAATTTTTTATGCTCCTACTGCAGGCGGAGTCTGCCGTACATGCTATCGCCTCACTGTCCCGGGTGCGGCAGAACGGTGACCGAAGGGGGGCTCTGTGTTCGGTGCCGGGAGCGAGTCCCGGTCCTCGATGGGCGTCGCTCGCCTTTCCGGTTTGAGGGTGTTATCCGCTCGGCGGTGATATCCTTCAAGTACCGGGGGCTGCGGGCGCTCGCGCCGTCGCTGGCCCAGCTGCTGCAGGTGTACCTCTCGGGAAGTCTATTGCCGGTAGACATCCTTGTTCCTGTTCCGCTTCACAAGAGGCGGTTGCGCGAACGAGGCTACAATCAGGCTGCTCTCCTTGCCCGGGAGCTGGGCAAGCTTAGCTCGCTCCCTGTGGGGGAGCAGGCCCTCCTGCGGCAGCGCCAGGCGTTGCCGCAGGCAAGAACAGCCACTATTGCTGAGCGCTACCGGAACGTGTCCGGCGCTTTCCTCTGCTCCGGCGACGGAGTGAGGGGGAAGAAGGTGCTGCTCATTGACGATGTGAGTACCTCGGGCGCTACTCTGGAGGCGTGCGCTGTGGCGCTGAAGTCCGCCGGGGCCGTCAGCGTCTGGGGGCTGGTACTGGCACAGGAAATATAGGCTCATCGGTATCTTATCGTGTGAGGGAAACAGATGGAATGGCAGATTAGCGGCAAGAACATGGAAGTCAGCGAGGAAGTGCGGAGGCACGTGGAGCAGAAGCTGGGCAAACTGGTCCGGCATCTGCCCACGCTCCTCTTCTCGCAGGTGGAAATCTCCCAGGAAAAGACCAGGTCGCCCCAGGACCGCTATATTGTTCAGGTGACGCTGGACAACCGGGGCACACTTCTCCGCAGCGAAGCGCGCGCCTCCGACGTCTACACGGCGATTGATTCGGTGGCAGGTGTTCTCGACCGCCAGATTGAGCGCTATAAGGGCAAGTTCTACTATCGCGGGCGTGGTGGGGCGACTCTACGGAAGGGAGAGGAAGGCGCTCCTGTTGCAGAGGACGAAGAGCCGGCCCCCGGCAAGCTGGTAAGGGTCAAGCGCTTTGCCATCAAACCCATGTCGGTTGAGGAAGCCACCGAGCAGATGGAGCTCCTCGGACACGACTTCTTCCTCTTCTGGAACTCTGAGGAACAGAAGCTTAACCTGCTCTACCGTCGCAAAGACGGTGACTACGGTCTCATCGCCCCTGAGGTTCCGTGAGTGCATCTCCTGTCATTGCGAGCGCAGCGAAGCAATCCGTCGTGTTCCCTCTCCCTTGATGGGAGAGGGTTAGGGAGAGGGTGTGTACCGGTCATGGTCCCCCTCTCTCTAACTCTCCCTCTCCAGGGGGGAGAGGACATGGGGACGGATTGCTTCGGGGCTTCACCCCTCGCCATGACAAAGTGGGGGTCTGTTGTTTTGAACGAATCGCTTCGCTACGCCGTGGCGAGGCTTGCTCCCGGCTGGGTAGGCCTGCTGAGCTCATCAAAGGGGTTGCGCCGTCTTGTCCTGCCGCAATCGTCAGCGGGGCAGGTGCGCTCCTGCCTCCGGAGCTATCTTGATGGAGCCATTGCCGACGTCCCGTACTTCGAGGCGCTGCTCTCGCGCCTGGCGGCCTATTTCGAGGGTCGAGCTGTGAGTTTTGTCGACCGTCTGGACCTGGACAAGGCCAGCGTTTTCCAGGTCCAAGTGTGGGAAGCTGTGCGTGGCATACCCTATGGCGAGACAAGAGGCTACGCTTGGGTCGCCGAGAGGATTGGACATCCCGGTGCGACGCGCGCTACCGGCCAGGCTCTGGCGGCCAATCCGGCGCCCATCATTGTCCCCTGTCACAGAGTGATCAGGAGTGGTGGGGGATTGGGTGGGTTCAGCGGCGGGCAGTCCATGAAAGAGTCCCTGCTGAAGCTAGAGGGCGGTTCGCCAGGCGGGCTGCTTCTTCTCTAGGTCTCTAGAGCCAGGTTTGCTTCCCCTACTTGGGCAACCAGTAGCTGATGTAGCTGTGGGCCATACTTGACCCCGACATCCGGCAGGTCTATCTTCACCGTCTCGTCGTCCCGATTGATCAGGAGACGCACCTTGCTCTCACCCGGATACTGCTTCATTATCTCCACTATCTGGCGGAAGCGGGTCAGGTCTGTCTCTTCGTCCCGCGTCTGCTCGAGGCGCACCACTAGGCGTTTAGAGGGTGGTGGAGGTGGGGGAGGTTTCTCCTGTCTAACAGTATTGCTGTTGCCTTCAGTCTCTTCCATCAAGTCCGGGTAGCGGCTGGCGCCGTCGCAGCTAAGCTGCGCCTTTCCCTCCCTCACTCTCACCTTGCCCCGGATGAGCAGGATGTTGCCTTCCAGCCACAGGTCCTTCGTATCCTTATAGGCTTCGGGCCATACGGAGACCTCCACGCTGCCGTCCAGGTCTTCCAGCGTGGCAATGGCAAAGGGCCGGCCGTCCTTGGTGGAGAGCAGGCGCACGGCTGTTATCATGCCGGCGACGACCACGCTCTGCCCGGCCATCTCCTCTTCTATCTGGCCGCACATGGCGGTGGTGTGTGATGACATCTCCTGCGCTACGGCAGCGAAAGGGTGCTCGGAAAGGTAAACGCCGGTGAGCTCCTTCTCCCAGGCCAGCTTATCCCCGGGAGGAATGGCCATATCCTCGAGATCCAGGCCGGTCATGGGCACGGGCACGTTCTCTCCCCAGAGGTCAAACATCGAGGTCTGGCCGGACTCCTTGAGCTGTTTCTCCCTCTGGGCGAGGGAGACTATCCGGTCGATGCCGTTGAGCAGCGCTCCGCGGCTGCCCAGGCAGTCCAGGGCACCTGCCTTTATAAGGCTTTCGAGCATCCTCTTATTGATGCCTCCCAGGTCGGCCCGGCGGCAGAAATCATGGAGCGAGGCGAACTCGCCGCCATCGGCGCGGGCTTTGAGAAGCGGCTCAAGCCCGCTCGCCCCCACGTTCTTGATGGCGGCCAGGCCGAACCGTATGGCCTCGCGGCTATTGTCCGTCCCGACAGGTCGGGACTCGATGGAGAACTCGATCCCGCTCCGGTTGATGTCCGGCGGCAGGACCTTGATGCCCAGGCGGCGGCACTCAGCGATGGCGGATTGAATCTTCTCCGTCTGGCCGGTGTGGGCCATCAAGAAGGCGGTCATATACTCGACTTGATAGTTCGCTTTGAGGTAGGCAGTCTGGTAAGCGATGTGGGCGTAGCTCACGCTGTGGGCCTTGTTGAAGGCGTAACCGGCGAATGGCTCGATGAGGAAGAAGACCTCCTCGGCCAGCACGGCAGAGAAGCCATTTTTCTGAGCGCCGACGATGAATTTCTGTTTTTCTTTCTTCATCACCTCAGGGATTTTCTTTCCCATGGCCTTGCGGAAGATATCGGCTTCTCCCAGGCTATAGCCCGCGAAGGCTCGAACGATGAGCAGTACCTGGTCCTGGTAGACGATGACTCCATAGGTCTCCTGAAGGATTTCGGACAGAGCGGGATGCGGGTAGCGTATTGGTTCCAGCCCGTGCTTGGCCTTGATGAAGGTAGGGATATGCTCCATCGGGCCGGGCCGGTAGAGGGCGATCATGGCCGCTATGTCGCCGAAGGTGCTCGGTTTCAACTCTTTGATATAGCGGCGCATCCCCCCTCCTTCGAGTTGGAAGACGCCGCTGGTCTCTCCGGAGGCCAACAAATGGTAGGTCCACTCATTATCCAGGGGCAGATGGTTAAGGTCGAGGTCGATGCCTTTGGTGCGTTTCACCAGTTCCCTGGCCCTGGCCAGGATGGTGAGATTGGCCAGGCCCAAGAAGTCCATCTTGAGAAGTCCGAGGCGGGCGATGTTATCCATACTGAACTGGGCCATTAACGTGCCCTCTTCCCCGCCTTTGCTCGCTCTCTGGAGCGGCACATAGCTCGTCAGGGGCTCCTTGGAGATGACCACGCCGGCGGCATGGGTACTGGAGTGCCGCGCGATTCCTTCGAGCTTCTTCGCCGAGTCCACCAAGTTCTTGATGGTGCTGTCATCCTGGTAGCTGCGGCGCAGCTCTTCGTTTTCCTGAAGCGCCCGGTCCAGGGTGATATGAGGCGCCGCCGGGACCAGGCGGGCCACGCGGTCTACATGGCTGTAAGGCATACCCAGCGCCCTGCCTACGTCCCGGAGGGCGGCCCTGGCGCCCAGCGTGCCGAAGGTGATTATCTGAGCGACGTGGTCGGCGCCGTACTTCTGCGTGACATAATTGATAACCTCATTCCGGCGGTCGTCCTGGAAGTCCAGGTCTATATCGGGCATCTCCCGTCTCTCCAGGTTGAGGAAGCGCTCGAAGACGAGGCGGTACGTCAAAGGCTCGATCTCGGTGATGCCCAGGCAGTAGAGGACGATGCTGGCGGCGGCGCTCCCGCGGACGCCGAAGAGGATGTGGCGCTGGCGGGTAAAGGAGATGAGGTCCCATACCACCAGGAAGTAGCCGGCGAACCTGGTCTTCTTGATGACATCCAGCTCATAGGCGAGACGCTGCTCTATTTCAGGGGATAGTGAGGGGTATCGCTTCCTGAGTCCCTCGTAGCAGAGTTCAGCCAGGTAGCTGTCGGACGTCTTGCCTTCGGGGAGCTCGATTTCGGGGAGATGAAGCCGGCCGAACTCCATCTCTAGCTGGCACTTGCCGGCGATGACCTGGGTGTTGTCGAGAGCATCCGGCAGGTCCCGGAACTGCGCCTCCATCTCCTCCGGGCTTTTGAGATAGAAGAAGTCGCCGGCCATCTTCATCCGCTTCTCGTCGTTGATAGAGGTGTTAGTCCCGATGCACAGCAGGAGTTCGTGCGCCGGAGCATCCTCACGGTTGACGTAGTGGACATCCGAGGTGGCCACCAGGGGTATCTCCAGGTCGCGGCCCATCTGTATCAGGGCCTTATTGATTCGCTCCAGCTCGGGCATGGGATGGCGCTGAATCTCGAGGTAGAAATCGCCGAAGACCTCCTGGTACCACCGGGCTGCCTTGCGGGCATCGTCCAGGCGCTCCTCCAGGATGAGGCGCCCCAGCTCTCCGTGGGCGCAGGCCGAAAGGGCGATGAGGCCCTCATGGTGCCTGGCGAGCAGCTCCCGGTCCACCCTGGGCTTGTAGTAGAAACCGTCGAGATGGGCGCGCGTCACCAGGTGAAGCAGGTTGTGGTATCCCTGCTCATTGCGGGCGAGGAGGACGAGGTGGCCGGGGTGTTTCTCGGAGGGCGTCCGGTTGGCGGCCGACCCCTGGGCGACGTAGGTCTCGCAGCCGATGATGGGCTTGATGCCCGCTTCTTTGGCGGCGAGATAGAAGTCAATCACTCCATGGAGAGCGCCGTGGTCGGTGATGGCCAGGCTTTCCATCCCCATCTGTTTGGCGCGAGCCACCAGAGCGGGAATCTGGCACATGCCGTCGAGAAGGCTGTATTCGGTGTGGACATGAAGGTGGGTGAACATTCTGGAGCTACCCTCGTTTGAGACGCATCATTATAGCACAGAGGTTTTCTGTCAACCTCACCCCCTCGGTCCCCCTCTCCTTCCCAAGGAGAGGGGGAAGCAAATGTCTGAGAGGGCCTGCGGCCCTCTCAGACTCCCCGATGGGGGCGCACAAAGCCACCCGGCTATTCGTCAGCGAAAAGGCCTGAAAGATAAGCTATAATGATATTCATTCGTGCTGATGGTGAACTAATGGCAAAGCTTCTTATCCCCTTTCAGGTGCTTGTTGTGCTGGCACTGCCGGGGCTGCTGATGGTGAGCAACTTGCTCTGGGCGGCGGGAGAGGTGAATCTCTACGAGTACGGCTTCAGAAAGTACCGGGTGGACCAGGCTACCGGCATAGAGCAGGCTGAGCTAGCTAAGGCCGCCGCCGGGCTGGTCCGCTATTTCGATTCCGCGGAAGAGCCGGTTGATGTCAGGGTTATAAAGGACGGCCGGGAGT
>JAENJB010000074.1 GCA_016844565.1 Dehalococcoidia bacterium | reverse complement strand
GCAGTTCGTTGTTGGAGAAGGAGGTGATGCTCTTCCCTCTCCACTTCACGTCCTTCAGGTCGTCCAGGGACTTCGGCGCTTCTGCGGCAGACACAAGGGTGGTATTGTAGGCCGGCAATTTGGCGCTCCGGACATAGTATCTCCATAGATTGTGACTCGGGCGTGAAACCTCGTCCCATCCCTTTGTCGCCGACCATTCATAGGCCAGGAACAGGTCCTTGAGCTTGATGATGTCTCTGTCGGTGAGGGTGACAATATCCGCCGAGAAGCGGCCTACCTTCGCCTCTTCCAGCACCTTGTTGATCACCTCATTCGATGTGGCATTCCAGATCTTCAGTTCCAGGAATGGGTACTTCTCCTTGAAGAACCTCACGAACTGGTCGCTATCCTGGAAGGAGTGGGCCCACACCACCACCTCGCCCTCCTTCTTGGCAGCCTCTTCCAGAGATGCCGAAGCTGGCGCCCCCGGTTTCTCTGCGGACGGAGCGGTCGCCGGTCTCTCGGTGGCCGGCGCCGGTGCCTTTGGCGAAGCGCAGGCGGTGACCAGGAGACCCAGGACCAGAATCACACTCGTAAGCCAGTAGCCGAATCCCTTCATTAGATCCCCCCCTTCTCAGTAGACTATTCGTTTAGGCTTGCGTTGCGCTATGTTGAAAGCTGACACCCAACTGACTCTTGTTGAGAGTGCCTTGCTGGAAATATACACCTCCCCACAACCCAGGTCAACGCCTATTGCGCCTGATCAAGTGCCAGCCGGTGGGTGCCTTTGACGAGTCGGGGCGATGATGGTCTACGGCCCCCTCCCAGTGCGCGCCCTCAGCGCGGCCAGTACTTTCTCCTTGGTGATAGGGGTATCTTTCATCCTCACGCCTATCGCTTCGTATATCGCTTGGGCTATCGCCGGAGAAGGGCTTATCATCACCGCTTCTCCCAACCCCTTGGCGCCGAAGGGGCCCTCGCTGTGCGGCACCGGGGCCATCATCGTCCCGGTATCCTTCAGCCCCGGGACATCCATGGCCGTCGGGGATTTATAGTCAAGAAAGCTGGTAGTGAGCATCTTGCCGTCTCTCATCACTATTTCCTCGGTCAGGCACATGCCGATGCCCATAGCCATGCCGCTCTCTATCTGCTGCTCACACATCTTCGGGTTTATGGGGTAGCCCATGTCGAAGCACGAGCCCATACGCAGCACCTTCACCTCGCCCGTCTCTTCATTCACTGCCACCTCAGCCGCGGTGGCGCCATGCGAGAAATAGGCCAGCACCCTTTTGCCCTGTCCGGTATCCAGTTCCTCGGTCGCCAGGGGACAGGTGTAGACACCCTGCCCGATTAGCTCTCCTCCCTGGTGCAGGAAGCCGAAAGGTGTGAAGAGATCCCCGATGCGAACTGACCTCTCCTCGGCCCCCTTGACATGGATTCGGTCGTGCTGGATATCCAGTAGTTCAGGGGCTGCTCCGAGCTTCGCCGAGGCCAACTCGAACAGCCGCCGCTTTGCGTCCTGGCAGGCCAGGCGGATGGCGTTCCCGCTGTTGAAAGTGCTCCGGCTGCTCACGGTCCCATTGTCATAAGGCGTATAATCTGTGTCGAGCTGGACCGTCTTGATATGGGCGACGTCCGTCCTGAACTCCTCGGCGGCGATCTGGGCCATGACGGTATACCCGCCTTGCCCAACCTCATGAACGCTGTGACGGAGCTCGATAGTGCCATCAGGGTGGACTTTGACGAAGGCCACCGAACTGGTCCCGCCCACCGTGTTCTTGTTCCCCATGGCGATGCCCTTCCCCCTTTTCCAGGGACCTCCCGACCGCTCCGACGGCCTGTTCCACTCAATCCATTCTGCCGCTTTCACCAGACACTCCCTGCCCCCAAAGCTGACCGTGGTCTGTCCCAGGCCATCCTGGTCGCCATCTTTCAAGAGGTTCTTCAGCCTCAGGTCGACGGGGTCCATGCCCAGTTCTGTCGCCATCATGCCCATGTGATTTTCGATGGCCCACGTTAGCTGGGCGGCTCCGAAACCGCGGAAGGGGGAAGTCGGCGGCTCATTGGTGGTCACGGCGTAGGAGTCTATCTTGAGATTCGGTATTTTGTAGGTGCCGGTGGCGCCGAAGGGAGAGCTGCGGGACACCTCGGCCACCAGGCCGGTGTAGGCCCCGGCATTGATGACTATCTTTACTTCTCGCGCCACCAGGGTGCCGTCGTTCTTGACTCCGTCCTTTATGTAAACAACAACCGGCTCTCTGTTCGAACCGTCCAGGAAGACTTCCTCGCGGCTGCCGGACAGCTTGACGGGCCGGCCTGCCTTCCTGGCCAGCATCATCGTTATGCCCGTGGGGACAATCGAGTCGACAGTGCCGATGCCGAAACTCCCTCCCATGGGAGCGGAGATGATGCGGACTCTTGCCGTGGGAAGACCGAAGACCCTGGCCAGGTCGAGACGGTGACGGTGGGCCGCGTGGGTCGTTTCCCGGATATCGAAACCGCCGTCGTTGCGCGGCTCCACAAGGCTGCTGAAACGCTCCAGCGCTCCGTGAGTCATGCGGGGGCAGGAGAACCTGCTTTCGAGAATAACGTTGGCCTCCTTGAATCCCTTCTCGATATCTCCCTTCTTTACCCTCCGGTGAAAGATGACGTTGGGCAGGTCGGGTTCGTTCACCCAACCCCGCAGATTCACCCTATCATAATTCTGCAAGTCAGGATGGACGACCACCGGAGGGTTGGGTCTCATGGCCTCCTCCGGGTCGAAGATGGCGGGTAACTCGGCATACTGCACCTCTATGAGCGAGAGGGCTTCCGCCGCTTCTTCACGGGTCTCAGCGGCCACGGCAGCCACCGCCTCGCCTCTGAAGCGGACTTTATCCCGGGCCAGCAGCCACCTGTCCCTCACCAGTCCGAGTTTTTCCGTCGGGTCTCCCTTTCCCTGCGTGGCGGGCAGGTCATCGCCGATAACCACGGCCCTCACCCCCGGCGCCCTTTCAGCCTTAGAGATATCGATACGGACAATCCTGGCATGCGGGTAAGGGCTTCTCAGTACCTGGGCATGAAGCATGCGGGGAAGCTTCAGGTCAGCGGAATACTTCGTCTTCCCTGCCACCTTGTCAGGTGCATCTACACGGGGAATGCTCTTGCCAACTGCTGTGAGTTCTGCCATTAGTGCCTCCAGGTGTCCGGTTTCAGATGTTCACCCATCTTGCGCTTCCCTACTTCTTGAGGGAAGGGGCTGGGTTGCTGAACACCCACGACCACTTTGCTTTTGTCCTTGCCACCTGCTCGGCACTGAGCTTTATCGATGGCGGAAATTCCCCCTTCCAGTGATACGGTTTACATGCCAGGATAATGCCGACCGAATGGGTGAGGTCCTGCTGTTTCCGTCTCATTGGCTCCAGGGATGCATCCAGATGGTTTCCCCACCACCCGCGAACGATGTCCACCGCACTATCCGGGTCACAGCGCGTCCCCAGCGCCCAGAGCACCTCCGTGATATTGAAGGGGTCTATATCTTCATCAACTACTATCACCCAACGGGCCATGAGGCCCTCTTCGGCAAGACAGGTTAAAGCTGCCCTCTTGGCATGTCCCCCGTAGAGCTGTTCCAGGGAGATCACCACCATAGGACAGCCCATTGCCTCCGGCACCTCCCACACTCCCTTCACGCCGGGAAGTTTCCTGTTCAGCCCGGCCCACCTCTGAGCCGACCGGCGGTACGAAAGCCCCGGGCTGGTGGCTTCGAAATTCATGGTGGGCGGCATACCCAGAATGATCGGATTACGACGGTGCATTACAGCCTTTACCCTGAAGACCGCCTCCGGTCGCGAGCCGCTCGCATAGTAGCCTGTCCACTCCCCGAATGGCCCTTCGCTCCTGGAGTCTACCTCCGGGGGCACGATTTCACCCTCCAGGGCTATCTCTGCCGTCGCCGGCACGGGCAGGCCGGTGACTGGTCCGGGAGTAACCTGCACCGGCTGTCCCAACAGCCGGCCCGCTTCATCATATTCCGAGCTACCCCACGGCGCCTCACTCGAGGAAGCTACCAGGGTCAGGGTGGGGTCCTGCCCGCAGGTAACCACCACAGGGCAACTCTGTCCCCTTGACCAGTACTTGCGACGGATGATGTCGCCATGCTTGCCCGGCGCTATGTATATGGTGGCTACTGCCTTATCATGCACCTGAACCCGGTAGGTGCCCAGATTGACCCATCCATCATCTGGGTCGCGCATGATGACGGTACAGCCCGTCCCGATGTACCGCCCGCCATCGTGGGAGTGCCACTGAGGAGTGGGGAACTTGAGCAGGTCCACCTTGTCGCCCAGCAGAACATTCTCCTTGACGGGGGCGTGCTCTACATTCACCGGCGGCAGGGGACGGGAAGGCTCATCGAGCCGGCGGCACCAATACTCTACCAATCCCCTGGCATCTAACCCCGGTTCGGCGCCCATGGACAGAGCACACCTCGACCGCGAGGTGAAAACGTTGGTTGCCACCCGATACCCATTTGGATAGCCCTTAATCGAGTCAAAAACCAGCATGGGCGCACCGGGCGTGATGGCAGCCACCTCGGTAAGCAGGCCGATCTCCTCCTCCGAATTCGCTCCCTCTACCACCTTGACCTCTCCCCTTTCCTCCACCTTCTTCATAAACTCTCTCAAATCCTGAAACATCGCCTTCCTCCAATTCAGTAGGTAATTATCCCTTGACTACACGTACTTCCCCACATCTGACTTCTGCTTTTAGTCCAAGACTCAGTGATACATGAAACTCTGCTACCTTGTACCCGGCATCCTGAATCATATTTGATACTTCCAATTGTTTTTTAGATAAATGAGATTTGTTGGCTTTTAGTTCTACAAATAAATAACCTTCTGGATTGAGTACGAGATAATCTATAGGTAGAAATTTGCTTCTTTTGCTCAATATTTTCAATATTAACCCAGCAAGCTCACGTGGTATTTTGGTATATCTCATACGTAGTTGAGTATTATCAGTTTTTCTTTCGTAGGCATCATATCTTCTGTCGAAATGATAAAATAAAAGTCTGGGATTTTCTCGTGGCCGCCCTGAGTAGGGTGCATCGGTTAATTCACCCTTAAGGAAATTTAAGGGGCCCATCCGTGAATATCGCTCAAGTATATCTCCGCCTACACAACCAATAGAGAAAAAAGGCACCAGGTTATTTAAATCGGCTACCTCCCATCCCAAACCAAGAAGTTTTCTTACGGCTATTCTAGAGGCAATAACTTCTATATCTTTTGTCGTTGTCCGAACTGTATCGAGAAACGATATGTTCCGATCATTTTCATTGTTTCCGATAGGGATTTCCGGTGTCAGTATCTTAGCCATTTTGCTCTGATCTCCTACGTGTCTTCAAGGCATACTTACCATTCAGTGAGATGCTCCCTCTACAGAGTGCAGCGCGGTCAAAAGTTATCCGGCTCTTTCGTGTTCCTGCTTCCCCTCGTCAGCCTGAAAAGGTACTTGAGCATGTTCCAGTTGAACAATAGCCTCGCCATACAAAACACATCCTTGCGCTGGATGCCCGTCCGCACGTGCCAGCGAACCGGCTTGGTCGTCTGAACATGAAGGATCAGCAAACCGTCCACTATCTCAAGCCTGGCAATGTCACCCACGAGTTCTGTCTTCCCCAATCCTGTTGAACGCATTCGCATGATGGACTCCTTTTAGAGCACTTCAGTCAGGGCAAAACCGCTCTAAGGAAGCAGGCCCTGCTGACGGACCCGGGTCACCATCTCCGGCTCGTTCCACCATTTGGCTATTCCCTTGTCCTCGGCCACGGCGTTGGCCGCCAGATAACCCGCTCCCAGAATCACTGTCCCGCCCGGGTGGGTGCACGCGCCTCCCATGTACAGGTTCTTGACCGGTGAGCGGTGAGTGGAGCACTGCTCGTTCGGTCTCAGGTATCCCATTTGCAGGGGATGGTATTGCCCCACCTTGATGGAGCCCTTCACCATATTGCTGAACTTATTCTCGATATCCAGGGGGGTGGAGACGTAGAAGCTATGCACCTTGTCCTCGGTGATGTTCGGAGCATACTTGCGCAGGGTGGACAGGCATCGGGCGGCCGCCTCTCGCTTGAAGGGGAGCGAATACCACCTGTCGCTGCCCTCTTTCAGGTCGAAGGGCGCCATCTGGGTGATATTCCCGGTGTGCATGCCCGGGCGGCGCGACTGAAGTGGGTCGTGGACTGTCGGGAAGCAGCAATTGAAACCAGCCCGGGCCGGGAGATCGCCTCTGCCTACGGCCTGATAGTCCTCCAGGAAGGCCTCCGGGGTCTCGTGGCCCAGCAGGTAGACAAAGGCCTGGTTGATGTCAGGGTTGCTCTGCGCCGCAGCGAACTGCGGGGCTTCCTTCAGTGCCAGGTGCACCCCGAGCAGGCTCCAGTGCTCCCACATCCAACTGTTAATCACCTCCGCGAACTCGGAGTCAAGCTTTTCCTTGCCAACGAGTTTCAGAAAGGTCTGTCCAGGGTGCTTATCACGGCCTTCGAGGCCTCGAAGACACGTCCATCTTCCATCTCCACGCCGGTAGCTGTGCCATCTTCGACATTGATGCGTTTAACCCACGCATCGGTGAGCAGCCGTCCCCTGTTCTCCAGGATGACCTTTATTAAGGCCTGGGTGAGCATGTGGGAACCGCCGCGGCACAACCGGTAGTTGGTGGCGCGGTTGATGTAAAGGGGGACGAGGTAGCTTACTCCGGACTGCTCCGGGTCCAGTCCCCACATGCAGGTGATTTGTAGCATCATCGATCTGACGTGCTCGTTTCGGAACAGGTTTTCGATGACCTCCCTGGGCGTCTTTTCCGACAGGGCATTCAGCTCCCTTCCCGTCTGGGTGTTCTCCAGGGCAGCCACCTGCTCGATGGGCGGAACGGGCTGGACATAGGTGGCTGGAGCGAGGAACTCGTCCATGTACTGGCGGTAGCGGTGGTATATGTCCCTGTAGGCGGCGGCGTCTTCCTTCGAGAACCGGGCTATGGACTGGCAGGTCTTCTCCAGGTCGGTGTAGAGGCACAGGCACCGGCCGTCGCTGAGGGGCATGGCGAACTGGAGGGCCGGATAGATATGCTTCAGGCCGTAACTCTCTTCGAGCTTCAGGTCTTTGTAGGGAGGAGCATAGTCCACCATCATCATGTAGACGGCATGGGTGTTCGCGTAGAGCCCGGAGGTGCCGGTTACCTCTTCGGTGGCCAGCCCTCCGCCCATCTCATGCCTCTTCTCCAGGATGAGCACCTTTTGCCCTGCTCTCGACAGGTAGGCGCCGGCGGTGAGCCCGTTGGGGCCGCCCCCCAGGATGATGACGTCGAATTTCCTCTCCGCCTTGATGCCCTGGGTGATGCTTTCCAGCCAGGGGCCGAATCGGACCGGGATTTCTCTTGGCATCTTAGTCTCCTTGACACTCTCAAAATCGTTGCCTCAACCTAGTACGGCCGCCCCTTCTCCTCCCAGGGCTTTCTGAGGCCAAGGTCCTGGGCCATTATCTTGTAGATGTTGTAACCCTGGAAGGGGTTGGAGCCGGAAGAGGGGTGCCACGCCGCCCCGGTGGCGTAGAGATTCTTGATCGGCATGCGGCCGCTGGCCAGTTCCGGGATGGGCCTATATCTGCCAAGCTGGGGCGGTATCATGTCGAGGAAAAAGGGGCTGCCGTGGCGCAAATAGTTCCTGGCCATGCCGGACACATAGTAGGGGGTTACCGGCAGGTAACCGATAACATTGTCCCAGGTCATGTTGGGAGCGTACCTGCTCCATAGCTGAATGATCTCCTCCGCGTGGCTTTTCTCCTTCTCCTTCCACTCCTGCTCGCTGAAGAACTGGACGGAGGGAACGAACACCTCGGAGAGGATGGCCGCTCCTCCTGGCGGGGCGTAGCCGAGGCATTAACCGGAATGGTCGGTCAGCCGGATGTGCATCTTGTCCTTGTCCGGCCAGAGTCCCATACGAAGCCGGTAGACCTCATCCATCAGATTCTTCATTCCAACCTCGCCGGGGTGGCCGAACCAGATGCAGCCGCTCTGGGTAAGCCCGGGGGAAAACTCCTCCGCCGTGTACCTTGGTCTCTCCTTCAAGGCCCAGGTGTACCAGGTCACGGCTATTGTAGTTTCCAGGTTCTTTATCTTTCGGATTATCCCGGCGCCCAGATGCTCCTCGCCGACGAGCTCGACACATAGCTGATAAGGGTCCACTCCCGAGAGCACCGCCTTCTTGGCTTCTACAACGCTGCCGTCGGCGAGACGGACGCCTCTGGCGGTCCCATTCTCAACGATAATCTTCTCTACGGGATGGCGCGTGAAGGCCTTGCCGCCGTTCTCTGCCACTATCCTGTAGGAGGCATGGGCGAGGGTGTGAGTCCCGCCGTGGAGGGTGCCAAGGTTCAGGCAGCCGGCAAGGGACGATAAGGCGGAGAGGCCCCCGCCATAGGTGTCCGGCAGGCTGCCCCCCCTCTGTAGAAAGCTGGTGAAAGCTATTTGGATATCGA
>JAENJB010000073.1 GCA_016844565.1 Dehalococcoidia bacterium | reverse complement strand
TTCCTGGCGAGGGCTTTCGTCTTGCCGCCGGGGTTGGCGTAGGCAAAGAGGACCTGGTCCGCGGGGTGATAGCCTGGCGGCGCATGCTGCTCAGACTCATCCTCAGTTTACTCGGGAAGTGGAGCACCATGCTATCCGGGTTCCCCGGAGGTCTCGGCCGCCGCCTGCGCAAGCGCGTCATTGCGAGCGCAGCGAAGCAATCTCCTGCAGTTCTTCGTAGAAATCGCGCACTCTTCGTTCATGCTTGACCAGCCATCAGGCAAATATGACTGTCTGTTCACAGTAGGACTGTTCTGAGATTGCTTCGGCCTTTCGGTCCTCGCAATGACAGAAGGTGCAGCGCTGTCTTAGTACTAACGGCGCGTGTCTGAGGACTTTTGCAGTCTATGGCAGCATGGCACGAAAGTCAATGCCAGGGTGGTAACCGAGTGCGGGGAGGTTGGAGACCGGGGGATTTGTGAGAATGTGCAAAACGCACCAAGAAGTGGTGGTGGTAGCTACGAATTGCGGCGTCCCCTATTGAATACTTCTTGTCTTTCAACTGATATTGCGCTGGTGGAAGTTTGAGAAGTTCGTTTCGATGTTCGGGGGGATTCGATCCCAAACGTGTACCGGTAGACGGAAGTTATTCCACATCTCGGTGACCAGTCGTTGGAAACCAGGGGGGAATATCCGGGTCTTGAACTTGAGGGCCAGTCCTCCAACCTCTCGCATGATTGCGAATTGCAGCGGAGATGGGCACCTGAGTGGGAACATGGGCGTCAAGCCAAGGAACTGGCACATGTCGACCTTCTCTTGAAACTCATTGTGCTCCATATAGTCAAAAGTGTTTTTCACCTCCACTCCGTAGTTGATTGCATCCTTTTGTATGATGAAATCCAGATTCTTGTCGGATTGCGTCCACACTCTCCCAGCGAATCTATTGGTATGTCTAGCGAGGATTGTAAACTGGTTCTTCTCAAACATGTGGCTGAACAGGCTCTCAGCGTGTTTCCCGCACCCATCGTTCGCCTCATCATCGCTGAACCTTTCCATTATCTCGATGCGCTGCTTGATTCGCCGAGACACATAGCGCACATTATGCCTCCATATGAAGATGGCGTGCATCCCTGTCCCATATGATCTTGGTCCCGCTCTCAGGAATCCGTCATTGAGAAGTTCCTTCACAGCCTTACCCGTAATGTCATGTGGATATGATTCTTCAAATATGACTTCTATTTGCTTTTTGTAGAACACAGAGTCCTTGTTGCACGAGGTTGCTGGAGATCCGTACTTGTAAGCCTCGTGTTCGTCGTCCGAGAAGAAGGACTGAAGGTCACGCTGGGCACTTCTTAGGCTGTATCTCCGATGCTTCATGCCTTTATTCACAAGGCGACGCGAACGAGCCGGGTCGAACGAGATGACTCACTTCGATCCCGCCCACACATACTGCCCTGAATCAGTGATGCGGAAGCGCTCGCGCGGGACATTCAGCTTGCCGCGGATTCGTTTGGCGGCAGCCGGGACCTTAACGGTGATTTCGTCCCACGGCACAGCGATAGGGATGTTGTCCGGGACCGATTGCTCCTTGACCAGCTCGGCGAAGTAACGCGGAAAATCGGAGCGTTTCTGCAGCCGTTCCAGGGCCTCGCATGCAACGCCCCACGCGGATTGGACGCGGCCGTCCTGCCAGAGCGCGGCAGTCCATTCCTGCAAGGGGATCGGGCCCCCGTTCTTTTGCTTCTCCAGCCACCACTCGGCTTTTTCGGAAAGCCACCAGTCGAGGGCATCCACGAATTCGGCGTCATAGGCTACCGGCCCGCACTGCCAGCGGTTGCCGACTTTCCACTGCTCATCCCAGCGGCGCTTGTACACCGGCTGTTCGATGCGCCGGATGTGTTCGCTATCACGTATCGCCTCCAGCCGGGCGCGCCAGAGTGCTTGGCGTTCTGGCGCGCCCACTCGTGGGGAATTAGCGCCACGGCCTTCTCGAAATCACCCCCTGCCTCGGCCAAAAGGACAAACGGGCGCTGTTCGCGGGCGAGGGGTGCCGGGTCACTTGACTGGCCCACGGCGGCTGAACCGGAGGGAACCAGCCCGTAGGCGGCGTAGACCAGCCAGTCCATCTCCTCCTGTAACCCGATCATGTCGCTACGCAGGGTCTCGCGTATCCTGCAGGTGTTCGAGAATGCCTGGCGCAAGTCTTCCGCCGTCTGAAAGGGTCGGCCCAGGCGAGGGTCAGGGGCAACGTAGCCGGGCAGCGATGAGTTCCACTCGTGATAGGCTTCTCCCGGCTTCTCGAAGAGCTTCTTCATCGCCAGCGCCGGCATTTGCCGCCCGCGTTCCCAGCACGACTGCGAAAGCGCCGCTAAACGGTCAGGCAAGTCGCTGCGTTTCCCACGCAAAGCGTCAGCGACGGCATTGGGCACTGGCAACTGCTGGACTCTACCTCCGGCAAACTCAAACCTATCACGCTCCTCGTCCTCTCCCGCACCCTTATTGAAGCACACCTGCTTCAGCCAGAAGAGAGCCGCACTGGAGTTCAAGAGACCGGCCAGCAGGTGATGGTCACTGCCGGTTGCGGCGCGCGGCAGTTTTATTACTTGGGAATGTCGTCCATATACGCGAGGCTCGGCAAAGAAAATGAAATGATTATGGGTAGATAGGTGGGCAAATGTGATGAACTCCTTTGTGGCGTATTTGCTAGCATTCATACGCTCGAATTCGAACCAGACCCGGCCTGCTTCCTTGAAAGTCTGATTGCCAAAAGTATGCCTCTTCTCCAACAAGCCACGAAATGGCAGCAAGTATGACCGGAAAGAGCGGTCAATCGTTTCATCTGTATCCACTTGGCAAGCGGAATCATACGGCAAGGCAATCCTGAGCGAGGTATCTGCCTCCCAGTTCTTGAATTCCTCCCCTTGATGGTACAGGGGTAGTCGTTCCAAAGGAAGGCAGTATCTCCGAGCTACATCGTCATCGATAAGGAAGACGTCATCGGCGTTAGTCATTGTGCAAACACCAATATCGTCTGCCAGTACGTCTCGAAGCAGTCCGGTAGCATGCCCGACTAGAGCCTTCATACTATCATCGGCTGAGGCATCCAGAGACCATGGATGGCAACTCATTTCCTTTCTGGGCCTGTCCGCCACGGTGATCCTCTCATCGGCATAGCCGGGGTCATCGTGATGCGCCTCTAGCGCGCGCCACAGCGGGCTTTCCTCGGGCGGCGTCCTGAGATCGCCGCCGCCGGGAAGCGTAGCGGCAACGCGAATAGGGGAATCCGGCGCGGGTTTTTCGCCTCTGCCAAAGACGATGCAGGTGGGCGTGCCGTGGCCGGGGAACATGAGGCCGGAGCAGTCCACGACCTGCTGCAAGTCTACCGTCGGGAAGAAGTCCTCGACCAGGGGCTTGCCGAACTCGCGCTTGGCGAAGGCGTTGGAAACGATGAAGCCGAGCTGGCCTCCCGGCCGGAGCAGGCCGAAGCTCAGGTCGAAGAACGGGCACACAAGAAGGTACTTGCCGGAGCACACGCGCTTCCAGCGTTCCCGGTAAAGCTCGCGTTTCTTCGGGTTACGCGCAGTGACGAACGGCGGGTTGCCCAGGATGAGGTCGAAGCCGCCTGCGTCGCCCTGGAAAATGTCGGCAAAGTCTATCCGCCAGGAGAAGTTGAAGGGGCTGTCGAAGTCGGCACCCTCCAGCTTCCGAAGCTCGGGATAGAACTGGCTGTCAAGAGGCCGTGAGGCGATCCTCTCAAGCGCTCTGCGGTCGGCGGCCACCTTCTGGAGTGCCTCCTGCAATCTGCCTGCTTCCTGCTCCACCTGGCGCCGTTTCGCCGCTTCGGATTCCGTTGCCGAAACAAGGCTGAGTGTCAGTTGGGAGTTCGCGTCTGTGAGAACCCTTTTCTCGTCCGCCAGGACGCGCTCGCTCAGGTTGAGCCGGTTTCGCAGGATCTCAATGCGGAGCTCCCGCTTGCGGTCGGATTTCCCCGCGTGGTGAAGCTTCCGGCCAAGCTCGTGTATCCTGACATAGTCCTCCCGATATCTTTCGCTCCTTTCGGGGGCAACGCGCACGTTCACGTCGCTGATATAGTCCAGAAGGCTGTCGCCGCGCCGGAAGTTCATCTCCAGGTTAGGTAGCCGGGAGATACTCAGGATGGCCTGCCGGAACTGGGAGGGGTCGGCCTCGAAGGGGTCGAGGCCGAGGTCGTAGTCCACGATGAGGCTGAGCCAGAGCCGCAGGCGGCAGATTTCGATAGCCTGCTGCTGGATATCCACGCCGTAGAGGCAGTTCTCGACAATATCGGCCTTCTTCTGGTGGACCCGGTTGCTGCCCTGGCGGCGCGCGGGGTCGACGAAGCCGTTGGCGATGGTCTCGGCGATGCGCCGGATGTTGATCAGCTCGTGCAGAAGCCCAACGGGAAACGCGCCCGAGCCCACCGCCGGGTCGCACATCTTAATGCGGCTGATGATATCCAGCAGTCGGCGGCCGTCGGCCGGTCTGAACCTAGTCTTGAGGAGCGCGATATCTTCAGCCTCCAGCGCGCCGGCGGCATCCAGGTCGAACAGGGCACGTATCTTCACCTCCCACTCCGCGTCAGAGAGCCGCCCTTTCAGATAGAGCCGGAGGGATTCGCGGCAGATGAAATGCACGACGATTCGCGGCGTGTAGTAGGAGCCGGTAGCTTTGCGTTTGTCGGGCGCATTGTAGTCGGCGGTGGCCTCCGCATGCAGGACTATGGACTCGAACACCTTGCCCAGCATCTCGGGGTCCACCGCGACGTCCTGGTCGAGCGGGGTGTCCTCACGGACGGTGAAATTGAACGCTTCGAGCAGGTGATCGAAGACGAAACCAAAGGTGCCGTTGCGGACGAGGAGAGGCGGATAGTCCTTCCTCTGCTTTGACGATGGCAAGGGGAACTCGTCGTCATCGAACAGCCCGCCGTTGAGAAAGGGGATGCCTTGCAGCCGCGAAGGATGCCCCGGAGCGGTGGCAAGAGTGAAGAAGAGCGTTTCCAGGAATTCCTCGTAGTAGCTGCATTCGTCTGGACGGTCGCGGTAAGGGGCAAAGTTCGCCAGGAGATAACCCCTCTGCCGGTTGAGCCAGCCCCGGTTCTGGAGAAAGTAGAGGAACAGCAGGCGCTCCAGCAGGAGTTGGGCGCGGCTGTACGCGTCAGCAGAAGGCATGCTCTGGAGCTTTTCGAGGTCGGTCTTGATAGCTTCCAGCGCCTTATCAAACCGCTTGAAGAACTCCCGGGTGAGCGGTTCCTTGTCGAAGGCGGCCGCCCAGGTCTTGAGCCAGGCCCCGTGGTCGCCGGGGTCCGCGGGCCAGTGGAGGGCAGGTAGATTGAACTCGCACAGCGTACGAAGGTAGGGGCTCTCGCGCCGCCAGCCGAACATGGCGAGGCGCGCCTTCTGCATCTTCTCCCCGCGAAAGTGGGCGAACGTGATCCGCTCGTAGTCCCGTGTCGTGCAGACAAAGAGCAGGTTGCCATGTTGCCAGGTGGGCAGGTGAGGATCGCGCCGGCGGTTGGCGACCAACCCGCGCAGGATTTCACGCAGCAGACCGGTGTGAACGCGGTCGTCGTTGAACTCGACCAGGAAGATGCCCCATGGCTGGTCGGGCGCCATGCTCCGCACCTGACGGACCTGTCCGCCGGCCAGGGCATCGGCGTGGCGCTCGGCGACGTGCAGTGTGTCTGCGGACCACTCGAACGTCAGCTCGTCCGGCTCGCAGTCCTCGACCGGCCACTCCAACTCATCCCTCAGGTAGTCGAGGAGCGAAGGGAAGTCCGTAACGGCCCGAATCCGGTCGACGCCGTTCTTCAAAGTGTTGGGCATCTGCTAGGACAGCTCCATCCAGGCTTTCAGACCTGGCTTGACGCCCACGGGCGCCTGGACCTGCTTCAGGTAGGTGTTCTTGATGTGCTGCTCCATCCTGGCGCGGATTCTCGCTAGCGTTTCCCGCTCAATGGTGCAGTGTCGCGGCGTATCGGGCTTGCTGCGGACAAGGTCGATGATTTCGTCCGGCTCATCCGATATCTTCTCGGAAGCCAGGTCATAGAGGTACCACCTGGCAAGACCGGCCTCCTCGGTCCACTTCTCTGCGGCTTGAACGCCGCCATCGAGGCCTCGAACGGCCGGGGCGGGAAGGCCATAGCAGAAGAACACCGCACGACTGTTCGGGGAAGGGTGCTCCTTGCCGCTGAAGACCCGCCCGGGGAGCATTCTGAGGTGGTCTTCCAGCCCGGGGTTCTCCTGCAGCAATCTTTGGAACTCGAGGTGCATCTCCTCCGTCGTGGTCGTCGTGCCCTCGTACTGATGCAGGAAGTCTTTCAGAGCATCGTAGTCGTCTTCCGGTTTCAAGAGCTTCTTGCCTTCGATGCCGAAGGCCTTCGAGATCTTCAGCGTCTTACTGGACATCTTCTGGTACAGCCCCAGCAGCTCGTCCAGCTCATCCGGCGGCAGGAAGTTCCAGTAGGCTACGGTGCCGCGCACCGCTTTCTGATCGGGGATGGCCTGCTCTGTGTCCGGATTGAGTCGCCGGTCAACGCGGCCGATTCGCTGCATCAGTCGCACCGGGTTCCAGTGCAGGTCGTAGTTGATGAGGCGAGTGGCATCCTGCAGGTTCAATCCCTCGGAAAGGACATCGGTTGATATGAGGACACGGCTCTCGGGCAGCTTGCTGCCGGCCAGCGCCTTACTTGACTCCCCATTGTAGTAAGGGGCAAACTGAGTTATGACGTCGCCCCGGTCGCGCTTGTCATAGCTGTCCACTTCATCGAGGCCCGTAATGCCCGCTTTCTCCAGTTCTTTTCTCAGGTAGCGCGCCGTCGTCATGAACTCAGTGAATACGATGACCTTGTGCTCCTTGAGGACCGGTTCCGTCTTCAGTAGCTTGATAAGTGCCCTGAGCTTGTCGTCCTGGGCAGGTTTGAACTTCTTCAGTTCCTTGACGAACTCAACGATCCCGTCCATGTCCAGATAGGTCTCTTCGATTATCTCCACGACCTTGTACTCATCACGGGACAACTCCTCGACATCGGCCAGCATCTCCGGGGTAACCACGTCCTCATTCTCTTCGTCTAGCTTCTCTGGAAAGAGTTCAAGCTGTTTTGCCTCTACGTAGCCGATGGTCTCGGCATGCAGGGCTTTCCAGCGCTGGAGTCTACCCTTTTCGCCGCTGGTCTGGCTGTGTTTGGTGATGAACGCCAGCATCTTTAGCAGAAGCTGTTGGCATGACACATCAAAGGCCCAGGCCGAGCTTTCAAAGCGTTTCAGGAAAAGGACGCGGATGAGACGGACGAGCTGTTTCTGGCGGTTCTCTTGAAAGGGATCGATGCTGGTATCCGGGCCTTTGTAGTAGAAGAGAGGATAATACATGGCCAGCGAGAACAGCGGCTTCTCCCTGGCAA
Organism: Dehalococcoidia bacterium; assembly: GCA_016844565.1. GTDB lineage: Bacteria > Chloroflexota > Dehalococcoidia > JAENJB01 > JAENJB01 > JAENJB01. The sequence continues at coordinate 1,900 of JAENJB010000073.1, read as the reverse complement.
AGGCTTTCTCGATTATATCGAGGAGATTTCCGTAGGTCTTCCTGATGGAATACGCGGCCACCTTGGGGGCTTCCCGTTTCGGAAAGATGACCTTCGATCCGCCATGCTGCTTCTGGCTCTTTTCAACGTAGGCCCGGCTCCGCTGGACAACCAGCGCCCGAAATAGAGAGTCACCGAACAGGACTTTCTCCGCTTCGGCCTCGTTGGTCTCTGCAGGAACCCCTCTCTCGCCTGTCCCGGCGGCGACAACCTTCTCCAGGTCCTTCTCCAGCTTGGAGAAATGTCCGGGCAGGGAGTGGATACCGAGGGGAGCAGAACCGAAGTGGTTTGATTTCCGTTGCGTGAAAAGCTCAATCATATGCTGCAAGTCGCGCAGGCTGTTGTTGACCGGTGTAGCCGTAAGGAAGAAAACCGTTTTCTCTTTACAGATATCGTAGAGCTTCCAGTAGTGGGTCTTGCCGATGACGCCGGGATTGCGGAAATGGTGTGCCTCATCGATTACGATGACATCGGCCAGCTCCTTGATACGCTGCAGCCTCGCCGGGTAATCGCCGCCACGAAGCAGGTCAGTGTGGTTGAATATACTCAGGTTACTGAAATCGTGGACGACGCCGAGACTCGGGGCGTACGTCTTGATGTGCTTCTCCCACACCGGCCGGCGCGCCGCCTTGGGCACAAAGAGTGCCACGCGTTTGCGCTCGTACAAGGCGAGCCGTTCGATAAGCATGAGCCCGATGAGAGTCTTGCCCAGGCCAACGCCGTCGCAGAGGAAGGCGCCGCCGAACTGGCCGGCGATCTTCATGAGCGCCTGGTATCCTTCCTTCTGGTACTGGTCAAGCTTCGGATATAGCTGGGATTTGGTTTTCTCCCACTCTCCCGCAGTCATTTCGTGGCCGCGCAGGTATTCTTGCAGCGACCTGGCATACACGTCAAAAGGAGAGTACTCGCGGGTGTGACGCTCGATCACCTTCAGTATGTCGTCGCTGACGTCTTCCGCTTCCTTCCAGTGCCTGTCAAACCACTCTTGGAGGATTCCGACTTCGCGGCGGACCTGGATGTTCAGCTCGACATTGGTGGTGAGGCCGGGAAGCGTGAAGTTGCTTGAACCCACCAGGGCGGACGAGCCGACTACTGCGTGCTTGCCGTGGGTGATGTATGCCTTGGCGTGGAACTTGTGCTTGTTGTATATGCGGGCTTCTATCTTCCTGTTCCTGACCGCTTCGACAATAGCCGGCACGCCGGTAAGGAAATCGTTGGACTCCTTCTCTCGCTCGATGCTCGCGTCCAAAACGCCCTTGGCGCTCTCGATACCGGCCACCAGCGCCTTCTTGGTCCGCATCGAGACCTCGTCACCCATCAGGATTCGGAGATGCTCAAGCTTCTGCCACTGGCCTTCGAGTGCGAGCAAGGCGCCGATTTCAAAGTACCCGGTAGCGATGTCGAAGGAATGCGAGATGTCGGCCCACTCGTGAAGATAACGCCTTACCTTCCAGTCCGAGTCGCTGTTGTCGACGATGAACAGGTCTGCGCCAGTTGGCGGCGGACCGTCCGGCTTTGCCTCCACTTGGTCCGCCCCGTCTCTCACCTCGCCCAGGCGGGTCCCGAAAAGGGCATCGCCAAGAGCGCCCTGCTCACGTTCTGGTCGCTTGGACCTGGTCATGCACCCCTACTGCGAGGAGAGTTGTACCTGCGCCTTGGTACACCCTGCCGTCGCACCCAACTGGGACCCCCAGTCCTTCACGGAAGGAAGTCCTCTTGACTGGGTTGATTCTATATCCTTTCACTCGGCGCTGTAAAGCATAGCCTGCTGGTGTACTGTTCTACAAATGCCTCTATAGTTGTCCCAGCCCGTCATTGCGAGGGGCGGAGCCCCGAAGCAATCTCACACGGCTCTGGGTCA
>JAENJB010000072.1 GCA_016844565.1 Dehalococcoidia bacterium | reverse complement strand
TGTCATTACGAAGCCCGATTCTATCGGGACACCACGAAGGATGAAAACCCTCTCTCCCCTGGAGGGAGAGAGTTAGAGAGAGGGGGATGTCTCCTCTGCAAAGTACACCCTCTCCCCTTCGGCAAGCTCAGGGCAGGCTCTATCCCTCTCCCGTCAAGGGAGAGGGAACTAATCGTTTTCATGGCAATCCCCATCCGGCTTAGGGCGTGCTGAGATTGCTTCGCTTCGCTCGCAATGACGGGGAAACGGAGGCTTCGCCCCTCTGTGACGCCTCTTCAGCCGGTTTCCTTAGCTCCTCCCACTCAGCCCGCTTACATCGGAAGAGAAAAAAACAGTGGCCGTTGCTCTGGCTCCGGTCATGCTGTGTGAAACCGGCTTTCTCAAAGCAACGGTGGGCCCGGGTGTTCCAATCCAGGCTGCGCAGATAGACCGTTACCAGCCCCTTCTCTTCGAAGAGATGCCCTAACAGCGTCGATACGGAGTCCGTGCCGTAACCCTTGCTCCAATAGTCCCGGTCCCCGATGACGATGCCTATCTCCACCTCTTTGTGGCCCGGGTCCAGGTTGTAGTAGGAACAGTTGCCGATGTGCCTGCCTTCCGCCGTCTCGATGGCGAAGCGGAAGTTGTTGCAATCGGGCAAGCGAAGCTCTTCGGCATAGTCCAGCAAGTAGGAAGCAAAACTCTGTCCCAGCGGAACCGCCGCATCAAGCTTTGCCAGCTCCGGGTCTCCCCTCCACAAGTGATCGTTCAGGGCGTCACTCAGCCTCTTGGGGCGGAGCCGCACCTTGTTGCCTTCCAGTATCAACACAGTCTCCGACTAGTTCTGGTCAAGAAGGAATCCGCCCTCGGCGGCCTTCATCTCCTCCAGTGCGTCCGCGGCCGCCTGGCAGATGTCACTATCTTCATCTTTAGAACAACGCCGCAAAGCCGCTCTGGCGCGCGTTCCGCCTATCCGGCCCAGTGACTCTATCGCCGCCAGCCGCACCTGAATGTCGCTATCATTAAGGAGGGGGACCAGGAACGGCACTACTTCTTCATCACCGCACTCCCCGCAAGCTCCCGCCGCCTCAAAGCGTATCTCCGGGTCTGGGCTCTTCAACTCCTCCCTCAGCAAAGGCAGCCAGACCGGATCGCAGTTCTGTCCCATCGCATAGATGGCGCTCGCTTTAAGTTTGCCATTTCCGGAGCGGTGGGCCTCGTGGATTATCTTTACCACCTCGGGCGAACTCATGGGAGCGATCGCCTCCAGCGCCCGGCACCGCACCTCCAGGTGCTCCCGCCGGTCACTGAACGCGGCGAGCAGGGCATGGCTCACCGCCTCACCGTGAGCAGGACGAAGCTCCTCACGCTCTGCCAGCATGGCAAAGTGGCCCAAAGCTATGGCCGCCGCAGCGCGGACCTCTTCCGAGCTGTCCCGGCGCAGCAACTCCATCAAACGAGAGAGATGGGATACCTCCCGGTCCTCCCAGAGGCCTTCGATGGCCTTGATTTTCAGCCTGTCATCCGGAGAGCTGAGGCAGAGCTCCATGACCCTGTCGAAGTTGACATCGACCTTCTCCTCGGCCAGGGCGACCATCCGGCTCAGCAGCTTATACTGACGTTCAGCATCCATCCCGCCCCAGACCTCTTTGAAACGCGTCAGCTCTTCGGGACTCATATCGGAGAAGGGGACCAGCTGTGCGTAGCGTGGGGCTTCGCTGCCCTTCCGGATCCAGGCAAGGCTTGCATCAAAAGAGGAGGGCTCCATGCTACCTCACTCTTCCTGGCCGTGCGGGTTCTGTTCCCAGAGCGGCTGGGTGAAATGCTGAATGAACTCTCCCATGGCTTCCGACGCCAACTTCTTCATTTCCTCCTGAGCCTTTTCCGCCCAGTCTTTGAGTTCCGTCATATCTACCTGAATAGCAAGCATCTGGGTCAACACCTCAAGCACCGCCAGTGCGGCCTTCGGATGAGACACGCGCGTCGCATATGACGGCACCTCCCCGAGGAGACAGAGGGCATTGAAACCTTTTTCCTTCGCCGCTCCCAGTAGAAGGCCGTTCAAGCCGGCAATCTGGAAGTTGCCCCCCATGGTCAGGTTATATTTGCCTGCCACATCGAGGAGTTCCTGCCTGGTGGCCACCAGCCACACCTTCGGCTTCTCCATGTGATGGATGCGGGCCAGGGCGGCGGCGCAGGTATAGACCCTCTTCACCTTGAAGCGGCGGGCGACATTCAACAGGCAGCCAGCCAGTTCATAAGCCTTCGCAGGCGGCTGCTCATCGCCCATGAACAGAATAAGGTCCTCGTTGCCTGAGGGATTGCGCCAGAAGTAGAACTTGCTGCTGGGAAAGTGGGGTGTCTCCACGATGTTGTCCCTCACCAGCACCCCCCCGGGCTCGAAGAAGCGGAAGGCTTCAAGCTCGCCGAACTCCTCAGCCTGCAACTTGTCACGCAGGTAACGGGCCACGATGAGAGCGACATCACCGACCCCTGGCCAGGCAGCGAACATGATGGGATTCCTCAACACGGGGAAGCTGGAGAAGCTGACACTGTCCTTAGTCCTCCTCCAGCGCCACCCTCGGAGCACGCGAGAGAGCATCTTCGCCATTTCGCCGGTTACCCCTTGCTGACTACGGACAGACGGGGAAGATAAAGAGGCGGCGTCTTCAACATGCCGCCGACCCACCTCGACCTCTGGCCCACCGCAACGATATCCCTCAAGGCTTCGTAGATATTGCCGGACACCATGGTGTCCTTCACCCTGCCGGCTATCTCACCGCCTTCGACTTTGTAGCCCAACAGCACGTTACCGCTGAAGTCCCCTCCCAGAACATTGCCCTGCTCAGCTCCCATCAACTCCTCGACGATGAGACCCTCCCTCATATCCTTCACCATATCCTCAAAGCTCGTCTTCCCCTCGCCGATGACCAGGGAACTGGGCTGAGTTACCGGCAGGCCGCCTGTAGCACGGCTGCCGTTGCCCGTGCTCCTCGTCCCCGCCAGGGCAGCCGTCTGGAGGTCGTAGAGGAAGCAGCCCACCACACCCCTGTCTATCAGCACATTCCGCTGGCTCGGAACGCCCTCATCGTCGCAAGGACGGCTCCTGGCCGCAAAGGGTATGGTGGCGTCTTCGTAAAGCGAGAACTGGTCCGAGAAGACCTTCTCCCCCAGCTTTTTCCCCAGCGGCGATGCCCCCTGCATCACAATCTTGCCATTGAAACCCATGGACAGAGGCATCATCAGGGCCCCGGCCACGCACCTGGGGGTGAAGATAACCGGCAGACGCCCGCTGGACACCGAAGCCCTTCTCCGGGCGTGTTCCAACTGGTCAATAATAGAGCGGGCGACGGTCTCGTTGTCTCTGATAGGACGGCAGGAAGCCTCGCTATCGCCGACGAAGAGCATATCGGTGTCCCGGGTGACCATCCCCTCCATGCTCAGCACAAACAGGCTCTTGCGGAAACTGACCGCGCCGCCCCGCGAGTTCACCAGGCGGACCTCGGCCACGACCTTGGCGACAGCGCCTTCACACACAATCTCAGGCGTATGAGCCTTTAATCTATCTATCAGGCCCTGGCCCAGCCCCATCATCTCCTCAACGGACACCTTCTCCACCCCCGGGTCGAGGACCTCCACCCCCGTATACTCCATGCGGGCGGGCAGCGTGAACTTGGCCGGAGCGCCGAATGGAGCGGTCTCCAGGGCCATGGCCACAATCTCGCCGGCGCCATCCTGACCGGAGATGGTGGCGAAACCGGTCCGTCCGTCCTTGACCAGCCTCAGCGCCGTGACTACACCCTGACGGCTCATCACCTGCTTGAGACGGTTGGTTTCAAAGCGGACCGGCGTCTCCTCCGTCCGCATCTGGAAAACCTCGGCTTCGGCAGCCACTTTCTGCGCCTGCCCCAGAATTATTCCGATGGACTCGGAACCTGTCACCTATCTGCCTCCCACCAGACAGCGACTGATCCTGATGTGCGGGCTGCCGTTCGATACGGGAAGCGGCGACTGCGCCCCCTTGCCACATCCACCCCCCTGGTTCATGTCCAGGTCGTTGCCGATGGCATCTATGAGGCCGAGGGTGGTGAAAACGTTCCCGGTGAGCACCACCGGCCGCACCATCTCGGCTATCTTGCCGTTCCGAATCATATAGGCCTCTCCTGCGGAGAAGGTGAACATCTCCATGCTGGTGGTGCCCCCGTACCAGTTGCGGGCGTAGATTCCTTCCTTGATCTCACCGACCATATCCTGGAAAGAGACCTTGCCGGGCTCGATGAAGGTATTGGTCATGCGCACTATGGGAGGGAAGTGATAATCCAGGGCCCGTGCGTTGCCCGTGGGACTCTCCCCCATCTTGGCCGCCGTCTCCCGCGAATGGAGCCGGCCCACCAGTATGCCATCGCGAATGAGGTAGCTCTTCGTGGCCGGCACCCCTTCGTCGTCATACTTATAGCTGCCCCGCAGACCCGGAACGGCCGCGCCGTCCACGATGTTCAGGTGGGGCTGACCGAACTTCTTGCCCAGCACCATAATCTCGCGCACGGCATCATTCTCATAGACAAAATCCGACTCGGAGAGGTGGCCGAAGGCTTCGTGAGTGAAGACGCCACCAAGCACCGGGTCGAGGACGACGGGAAATTCCCCTCCGGTTACCTTCGGCGCCGAAAGCAACTGCACCGCCCGCTCCGCCATCTCCTTCACCTGCCGGTGCAGGCCGGTCACGGCGTTGAAATTCCCCAGGCTCCCCACGCTCAGGTGCGCCTGCTGGACGTCAGCGCCGTCGCGGGCGATGGCCGCCAGGCGCAGCACGAAGTCGGTACGCTCCTGCTCGATGTAGCTGCCCTCGGAGTTGGCGAAGACCACCCTCTTATACACATCTCCGTAGCCGATGTTGGAGGTCTGGATGCGGGGCACCGACCAGAGGAGCTGGTTGTACTCCTCCACCAGCGCCTTCTTGCGGGCCAGCGGAACGGCCCTGTAGCCGGCCCCACCGTCGCCATCGAAAAGGTGGACCGCCGGCGGGAGTGTGGCTATCTGGCTCTTCTCATTCCCCGCCATGCGAGCCTGCGCGATAGCCAGCTTCACCTTATCGCGCAGCCTGGAGAGGTCATCGAAGCTGACAAAGCCCCAGCCGCCCTTCACCAGCGCACGAACGCTGCCTCCCTGGCTGCCGGCGCGGCCGATATCCTCCATCTCCTTGCCGCGGTACACAACGTGGCTGGTGTTCCTCTTCTCGATGCGCAGATCAAGGTAATCGGCGTTGTTACCCCGCAGGGCCTCTTCCATTTCCTGACGCATAGCGCCGCTCTCTAGTGTTGCCATCTTAATCTACAGTTTAGCCCCCGAACAGAGAAAAATCAACCACTTCTGTCATTGCGAGCGAAGAGAAGCAATCTCGGCGGTGGGGGTGAGGGCCATTGAGAGCCGGGATTCGTATTGATATAATAGTTCTCCCGTCAGATGGGGCTGAAAGGAAAACATAAGATGAGCCCGATCAAGGTAGGCGTGCTGGGCGCCACCGGCATGGTGGGCCAGCGGCTGGTCCAGTTGCTCGACCGGCATCCCTGGTTCATTGTCACCGAGCTGGCCGCCTCAGAGCGGTCCAGCGGCAAGACCTATGCAGGGGCCATGCAGGGCCGGTGGAAGCTCACTACTCCTATTCCTGAGGCCATGGCGCGCCTGACGGTGAAGGAATGCGCCCCCGGGCTGGACTGCCAGATGGTCTTCTCCGCCCTGGACGCCGACGTCGCCGGGCCCATCGAGATGGCCTTCGCTAAAGCAGGATACGTTGTCTCCAGCAACGCCCGCAACTACCGCATGGAGCCCGACGTCCCCCTCATCATCCCGGAGGTTAACGCCGACCACCTGGGTTTGATCCCGCAGCAGAAGAAGAACCGCGGCTGGAAGGGCTTTATCGTCACCGACCCCAACTGCACCACCATTATGCTCACCCTGGCGCTCAAGCCGCTCGCCAGGTTCGGTCTGCGCACCGTGATGATGACCTCGATGCAGGCCCTCTCCGGCGCCGGATATCCCGGCGTAGCCTCGCTGGACAGCGTGGACAACGTCATCCCGTACATCGGCGGAGAAGAGGACAAGGTGGAGAGCGAGACGCTGAAGCTCCTCGGCCAGATTAAGGACGGAAAGGTGGAGCCCGCCGCAATAGGCGTGAGCGCCCAGTGCAACCGGGTGAATGTCACCGACGGCCATACCGAGTGCGTCTCCGTCAAGCTGGACCAGAAGGTGAGCCGCGACGACCTGGCGAGGGCCATCGAGGAGTTCAATCCCCTGAAAGGACTGGGCCTGCCTACGGCCCCTTCGCCACCGCTCATCCTCAGGCCGGAGACCGACCGTCCGCAGCCCCGGCTGGACCGCGACTTGGGCAAGGGTATGACGGTGAGCGTGGGAAGGCTGCGGCCCTGTCCCGTGCTGGACTACAAGTTCGTCGTCATGGGACACAACACCATCCGGGGCGCCGCCGGCGCGGCCATCCTCAACGCCGAGCTGATGAAGGCGCGGGGCTAC
>JAENJB010000211.1 GCA_016844565.1 Dehalococcoidia bacterium | reverse complement strand
CTCCGTAATAGACGTAGCAGTTGGCCCCGGTGGGGACGTCGTCCCCCAGGAAGGTGGCCACCTGGTTGTAGAGGGAGAAGCGCTGGTAGGCCGGGGGGAACTGGCTGATGGGGTACTCGATGGCCCACACCACCACGATATCGGTCAGGGCGGCCAGGGAGACGGCCCGGGCGCCGTTGGTGGTGGCCACGGTGGCCTTCTGCTCCCTGGGGATGGCCTGGGCCAGGTCCTTCAAGGCGTGGGCGATGTGCCGGTCCAGGACGGCGTCCGTCCAGCGGTAGGCCGAGGCGTCGGTGTCCTTCAAGTCCTGGCGAACGGCTGTTCGAATGTCGGAGAGAACGGTCATTGGTTAGCTCCTTGCTTCTCTGTCATTGCGAGGGCCCTTCGACAAGCTCAGGATAAACTCCGCCCGAAGCAATCTCACACGGTCTTAGGGGCGTAGAGATTGCTTCGCCCTCCCGACAGGTCGGGATGGGCTCGCAATGACGGGGGTGGCTGGTGGCGGTCATACGAGCACCGCCAGGGCGTCGGGCAGGGGCTTGCCGGCGGCGCGGTAGTGCCCGGCCAGGTGCTTGGCGGCCGCCAGGATCTGCTCGGGGCCGGCCTGGACTCGCTGGCCCCTGAAGCCCCCCTGGGAGAGGGCGGCGACGGCGGCCGGCACGCTGTCCCAGTCCACCGTCTGCTCCAGGTCCTTGATGCGGCCGCCGTGCCCCTACTAGGCCGACAGGCTGTCCGCCCTGGAGTTCAGGAAGAACATCACCTCCGTGGCCGTGAGCGCGATGCCCACGACCGTGGTGGCGTCGTTCGTGGTGGCGGGTATGGTCTCTGTTATCTTCCCGTTGTCGGTGCCCTCGGCCACGTAGACGGGATTGCCCGGTGTGGCGCCGGTGTAGCCGCCGACGACGGGGTTGGCAGAGACGGGTACCGACTCGCCGGTCGCGCCGCCCCTGAGGGCAACCAGGCGGCCCTGGATGACCGAGCTGACGGTGGCCAGGGCGCGCTTCCATCCGGAGCTGTAGCCCAGGACATCTCCGACCTTGCAGGCCTCGGCCAGGACGACGGTGCCGGGGACGGTGCCCCGGCCGCTGTCGAGGATGACTCTACCGGTTGCGGGATCTGCGAATGCCATTTGGGTTTACCTCCTTCTTTTGTTAGTTTAGTCCTCGACTCCGATCAGGGCCGCGGCCTTCTTGGCGGAGAAGAGGACCAGGCTGGTGTACCACTTGATGCGGATCCGGCTGGTGTCCTTGGTCTCAAGGGCGCCGATGCGCTCGGCGGTGAGCCCTCCCGGTCCAGATATGCCGGCCAGGGCGCCCTCTCCCATCTGGAAGGCGTAGATGGTGCTGCACACGGCTCCGGTGGTGGCCGTCTCCAAGGAAGCGGCTACCGTATGGGTGTCCAGTATCCAGTCGGAGACGTAGCAGGGGATGCCGTTGTAGAGGGTGACGAAGGTCCCGAACTGGTCCTTCTCGATGGACATGCTGCCCAGGGCGCGCATGAGCTGGTTGAGCTTTCTCCGGGAGCGCCGGCTCATGAGGAGCATGTCGGGCTTGCCTCCCATGACTGCGTCGATGAGGGCGTCCACCTTCTCCAGGGTGAGGGTGGCGCCGTCAGCGCTCATGGCGATGACCTGGTCGGAGGCGGTGGCGGTATCGATGAGCTTCTTCAGCCCGTCGAACTGCTTGGCGTTGACGGCGTTGTTGCCGTAGATGAAGTTCTCCTCCCAGGCGTGCCTCAAGGCTTTCGCTTTGAGCTAGATGACGGCCGCCTCGATGTCCTGGATGTTCTGGCGGGTGGACTTGACGAAGTTGTCCACGTCGGCGTCGCCTCCCAGTATCCTGAGTACGGCGGTCACCTGGGTGAAGGTGGGGGTGGACTCGGCCCAGGTGTCTCCCACGTCATAGAAGCTGACGGTGGGGAGGGCGTTCTCCTTGTTGTAGGTGAGGCCGTTGCCCTGGATCTCGATGATGGGGATGCGCTGGAGGACGGGTGAGTCCTTGATGACGGTCTCCACGACGCCCTTCAAGAGGACGTCGTTGCTGAGCTTGGCTGCTTCGGCGAGGGTGAGTGCCATTGGGGGTTACCTCCTTAGACCTAATTTGATCTTGTCGGTGGGTGACAGTGATTCCACGTCGGGCGCGGACCGCGGGGGAGCTCCCGCCGGCGCGGTGGTGTGATTGCTCTGGTCTTTCATGGCGGCCTTCACCTTCTCCACGATGGTCCTGGCCTTCTCCATCGATGCGTCCAGGGCACCTATATCCTCTCCCTGGACCAGCTCGTCGGGGATGGCCGGGTTGGAGGCGGTGAGCAGGGAGCGGTACTTGCCGGTGGCGTCCTTCAAGCTCTCCCGGAGTGCGGCCAGCTGTGCCGTTGTGGCATCGTGGTCGGCCTGGGCCTGTTGGACGGCCGCCTGGAGCCCGGCGATGGCCTGGTCCCGGGTCTTGATTGCTTCGTCGCTGCCTCTCCTCGCAACTTCGGTCTCGGCGGTGAGCTGGGCCTTGACGTTCTCGACTTCCTCCGGGGTAAAGGTCCCGTTGTCCTGTGGCATAAGTTCCTCCTTTCGTCTTTCTGTCATTGCGAGCCCTTCGACAGGCTCAGGGTAAACTCCGCGAAGCAATCTCCGGGCCCCTGCCAGCCAGGAGCGGGTGAGATTGCTTCGGCCTCTCCCCGCTTTCGCGAGGACAAGCACCTGCGGCGGATGGCCTCGCAATGACGGGGTGGTCTACTCGACAGCCTCGGCGTCCGGGGCGACAGCTCTCTCTCGGTCGCCTCCGCGGGTGCTCTTGGCTCTCAATGCCTGGTTCATCTGGAGTATTTGCTTCCGTTCCTCCATCCACCTCCCGAACTCCTGCTCCGGGTCCTGGATGCCCAGGTTGTCCATGGCGAGCTGCCTGGAGTGGATACGGTCTGAACGAGCAGCTGCTCGT
>JAENJB010000071.1 GCA_016844565.1 Dehalococcoidia bacterium | reverse complement strand
AGGGGAAATACTCGCCCATGCCCATGTGGCGGCCAAGCTCGCACAGGATCTTGGTATCGGGCCAGGCCTCGTCCACGGGCTCAATGGCCTTCTTGCGCAGAATAACGTAGGAGGTACCATGCATCAGCCCGTAGGGGTAGCCGCCTATGGTGGTTTTCTCCAGGAAGGTGCAGGAGGGGAGCACGATGTCCGCCGCCTCGGCTGTGTCGGTCCAGAAGGGGTCGGCGACTACCAGCAGGTCCAGCTTCTTGAGCGCCTGCCGGAACTTCTTATTGTCCGGCATGGTCAGCATCGGGTTTCCGCCGGCGACGATGAGGGCTTTGATCGGGTAGGGTTTCTCGCTCAGGATGGTATCGCTCAACTCCATCCCCTGGCCGTAGGGCGAGGTCTTCTTCCAGAAGCTGTAGAAGAGGGGATACTTATCGGCGCCTATGGGCGCTTCGTCCACGGGCACCCTCATGTCAGTGGTGGGCAGCAGGGGAGTGGTCACCCATCCGCCGGGCACGTCAATGTTACCGGTTATCGCCTGGAGGATACCGAAAACGCGAGAGTTCTGGAATCCGGTTATTTGCTGGTCCAGGGAACCGGTGCCCTGAGCGATGCAGGAGTGCTTGGTGGTGGCGTAGACGCGGGCCACCCTCCTGATATCAGACGCGGGCACGCCGCTTATCTCCTCGGCTTTCTCCGGGGCATATGATTTCACATGCTCTCTCAGCTTCTCAAAGCCGGTGGTCCACTTGTCGACGAACTCCGCGTCGTATAGCTTCTCAGCGATGATGACATTGACCATGGCCAGGGCTATAGCGAGGTCGGTGCCCAGCCTCGGCCGGAGGTGAATGCCCTTCTTCGCCAGAGGTATGCGGCGCGGGTCGATGACTATGAGCTTGGCCCCCTTTTCCATCTGGCGCTCGATGTCGCGGGCCATTATCCAGTTGGACTCGGTCGGATTGTGCCCCCACAGGATGACACAGTTGGACTTCTCCGGTTCCTCCACCGGATACCGGCCGAAGGTCATCTGGCGTGCCATGATCCTGGACCGGTAGCAGATGCTTTCCACGCAGAGGAAATTGGGCGTGCCGTACGCGCCACGGAAACGCTGGAGGAGGTAAGCGACATCGATGTTCTCCACCCCGACGGAGCCGGTCCAGACAGCCAGGGCGTGCGCGCCGTATTTCTGCTTTATCCCCTTCAGTTTATCGCCGATGGTGTCGAGGGCTTCATCCCAGGAAATCCTCTGCCATTCGCCGTCCTTCTTCTTCATGGGGTATTTGACACGGTCGGGGGAGTATACCCATGGCACCAGTTTCTCTCCCTTGGGGCAGAGTCCGCCCTGGCTGATGGGGTGTTCTGCCATGCCTTCCACCTTAACCAGCCTCCCATCCCGGACATGTGCATTTAGGCCGCAGCAGTGTACGCACAGGGCGCAGTCGGTCTTGACTACTTTCGTCTCGCCGGCGTGAGTCATACTGGACATAAAGCTCCTCCGTTCGTCTGCGGACCGAGTGTCACAGCTTGAACAGCCTGGCCGCGTTTTCGTAGAGCAGTTTGTTCTTCGCCTCTTCCCTCAGTCCCAACTCCTCAATTTGCTGGAGCATGGGCTTGAAGGGTATGGAGTTGGTGCCGAAGATCACCTTGTTCTGCCCCCTGGTGTTGATGAAACGAATAACCGAGGGGTCCAGGTACTTGGGGAAATGCGCCGAGACGCCGAAGTAGACATTGTCGAACTTGTAGGAGACGGCGATAAGCTCTTCGCACCACGGATAGCCGGTATGGCTGCCGACGATCTTCAGGCGGGGGAAGTCCAGGGCAATGCGGTCAAGAAGCATGGGCCGCCCGTGCTCGCTGGGCATTCCCTCCAGCACATAGCCTACCTGCATTACTACCGGGACATCGAGCTCGGCGCACTTGGCGTAAAGAGGATACATCTTCTTGTCGTCCAGCGGTATGTCGAAGCCAAAGATGTGGACGAAGGCACCCTTGAAGTTGTGCTCCTTGACCAGCATCTCCAACTCCTTCAGGCTGTCGCCGATGCGGAAGGGGTTATAGGTTGCGTAGCCGCAGAACTTGTTCGGGTACTTATCAACCACTTCCACCAGTTCCTTGGTGGTGCACGTCTCGAACGGCCGCTTGTGAATGTAGGAAAACATCAGCAGGCGCGTGAGGAAGACCTTCTCCACGCCTGCCTCGTCCATCTGGGCAATCATCGCCTCAGGAGGGGTGTAGGGAACGCCGCCGCTGTACACCGCGGACAGCTTGCACACCACCCCTTCCTGCTCATGAAACTTCTCGAAACCCTCCTTCCCCTCCCTGGTGACATAGTAGTTGATGTAGTCGATAGCCTTAACCATGTCTGTCAGGCTCCTTTCGTTGATTCCCAGAAAACGTCACCATTCGGCCATCCACCAAAGGCGAAGGCCGAAGATTCCACTCCCTCCCTCACACCGGGGCGGATTCTTCATTCTGCTTCGCGAATTCAAAATGACAGAAGAAACCAACCCCCGGAACGTGCCTGTCTCAGAAAGAATACTGTAGCCCGGCATCACCAGCCGCGCCTCAGCCGGAACCAGAACCAGTCGCTGTGGTACTGGCTGCGGAGATAGTCGACTATCTCCCGCTTCTCCTTCTTGAGGTAGTCCCGGGCGGGCTCAGCCACATCGGGAGGATAGCAGCCCATCAAGTAGTCTTCTTCTGAATAGGGTATGCCGTGCGTCTGGCAGTCCAGCCTGGCTGCGTCAAACTGCTCCGGGCTGATGCTCTCGAGATTGGTGGCATAGTAGGGGGGAATGTAAACCGGACAGCTGAAATACTTGGGCCCGGCGAACAGGACTTTCACCCTCTTCAAATAGCCTGCATCGATTTCCAACTGCAGCAATGCACTGGCCTCCGCATGGTCCATACCCTCTCTGCCGAGCACCTCAAAAATGGACTCGGCACGCAGCAGGTAGTGGGCCGGCAGCTGGGAAAGGAGTCCACGGACGATGTTCTCCTGCTCCGGTCTTCGGGAGACCCTGCGGTACACTTCGAGGAGATTGCCGAAGAATTGCTCGGTTCTGGGCGTAGGAGTATAATAATAGACTCCGTCCGAGAAGCTGATAATGTCATCCTCGACCAGTGTGGCGAGGGCGGGGGTTATGTATTCTTGACTCTCCTGCACGCGGTTGATAATATCAGGGATATTGGCGGCCGTGCCACTATCTCTGAGGAATTCGAGAACTCTGAGTATCGTTGGTCGGTCGGACATATTTTTGTGATGCGGGTGAGAGAGAATGGCAGGTAAAATTCCTCAAGCGGAATCTTATCAGAAAGAACCCCCGGGATTCAACCTCGATGGCTACCGTCCGGTGCCCATCGTGCAGCAGCTCAGGGCGGTGATACTGCAGAGGGTGAGACAGGGTCAGGAGGTGCTGCCGGGCATAGACGGGAGGCAGGAAACGAAGGCCGATGTGGCGCGCGCCATCCTCTCCGGCGCTCATCCCTATCTCGTTTCGGAGGAAGGCACCGGGAAGACCAGATTGGCCCGTTCCTTGACCTACCTTCTTCCAGAAATACCGGTTGTCCGCGGCTGCTCCTACAACGATGACCCAAAGTGGCCGAGGGAGTCGCTTTGCCCCCGTTGCGCGAAGAGCAAGAATCCAGCCAGGGAGTTCGGGATCACCTTGGTGCCCGGCTGGCGACGCTTCTCGCGCATTCAGGGGAATGAGTACACGAACGAAGCTAAGGTGCTCGGACTGAAAGATATTCAGGCTATTGCGCAGGGCAGGAGCCCTGCCGACCCCGAGGTGTTCACCGGCACAGGCGTCTTCAAGGCCAATCGAGGGATTCTGTTCGTGGACGAGCTACCGGCCATCAGGACCAAGGTGCAGGTCCTCTTTCACCCGATTCTTGAGGAGCGGAAGGCCATTCTGGAGGAGTACAACTGGGAGCACCCCCTCGACCTCATTGTCATCGCTACCGGTAACCCGAAAGGGTTTGCCCATGTGAATGAGGTACCACGTCCTCTTCTGGACAGGTTGGAACTGATATATATGGACCTGCCCGAAGAGAAGGTAGAAGGGGAGATAATGCTCAAGGAACGGTTCCGTCTCCGCAAACCTGGCGATGGGCCGGAAGGCGAGACGGCTCTGCCCACGGCAGATTTGGATGTGGATCGGACGGTTATTGCTCCCTGGTGGATTCTGGACCTGGTGAATAAGGCCGTGAGATACAGCCGCATCTGCCCCTCGGTGGAGAAGAAACCCAGCATTCGAGCAACCTACAGGTCCATCGACCATACCTATGCCAGTGCTGAGCTGGAGAACCGGAAAGTGGTCAGCCTGAGGCATGCTTTCCTTGGGCTGAGGCTTGCTTTAAGGGGCAGGGTAGGCCTGCGGGCAGAGTATGTGGATTTCGACAACCCGAGAAAGACCTTCCAAATCGGCGACCAGTTGAGCGAGGACTTCCTGTGGAACGCCCTGGAAGACATGGGTAAGGAGGTCTCCGTCCTCGATGGCGGGACGGATGGCCGAGCGGTCGCCGAGATAGAGTCGCTTTTCTCCCTCGGGGTGTTGGCTTCCGGCTCGGTGCCCGACGAAGCTCTGGCGAACTCCGCAGAGCTCAAGACAGCCATTGAGCGCTGCCGGAAGATGTGGGGCGACAGGGTGAACGCGGCGCTGATTCCCGAGCGGGAGAAGCTCATCTACAATAAGCCGGAGCGGTTCACGGACGTGGAGCGGGCCGAGTTCAACTACTCCTGCCTGGAGTTCCTGACCAATCTGGCCGTTCACAAAGGGATTTTGGCGGAGGCCAAGGTGAGAGGGTTTTACAGTCCGAAGAAGTTTGCGGGGGCAGGATGAACGAGCTTTGCACCAGATGCGATAAGAAGTGCCAGGAATCAGAGTTCTTGAAGGAGCTGGCCTCTTCCTCCGAGCGCTCCGTTTCTGACGTCGTCAACCGCACTCTGCGCAACAACAATAGCTCTGTCCGGGAGAGGTCGGCTGAACACACCCGGCAGCGATTGCAGCAGGAGCGACAGAAGCTGGCCCAGTACCGCCAGGAGTTGAAGAAACGGGAGGAGCAGCTTTCCTATCAGGCCAGTCAGGATGTCCTGGACAAGAAGGACCCGAGTGAGGTCGCCGAGAAGATTCTCAATGACTCGGCGCGCAAGGGTCTGGAAGAGAATGTCCGGCAACTGACAGCCAAGTCTCAAGAAGTAAGCGACGAGGATGTGCGCCAGACGCTGAAGGAGTTCGAGCAAGAGGGATACATCGAGACTCAAAAGGGGGAAATCAAGATCACGTCCAAAGGGGCTCGCAAGCTGGCCAGCAATGCTCTCGAAAGGATTCTTGGTCTCCTCAGCACTAAGGACCTGGGCTGCCACACCGAAGACAGGACTGGTTTCGGGTCCGAGTTGACGACCTATTCGCGTCCCTACGAGATCGGGGATGACTATGCTATGGTAGATGTGGAAAGGACAGCCCTCACTGCTCTGGAGAGGAAGGGACGGCTAGACCTCGAGGTGGGGGATTTCCAGGTCTTCGATGAGACTCACCAGTCGAAGCTGTGTGTTGGGCTCTTGATTGACGAGAGCGGTTCGATGAGGAGCGACTACAAGCTCTCGGCGGCAGTGGAGACCGCACTGGCCCTTTCCGAGCTGATAAGGAGGGAGCCGAAGGACACCCTCAAGACATTTGTTTTCTCCGAGACAACCAAGGAGATACCGGCCTGGGGAATATTGAATGACATGCTGAGTGGCGGTTGCACCGATATCAGGGCGGCCCTGCGCGCTTTCAGGACATCGGTGAGGAGTGAGAAGGGGGACAAGCAGGCCTATCTGATAACGGATACCGAGCCCAACACTGAACAGGGCAAGTATATCGGTTTCGATCGTGCCATGGCGGGTGTGCTGGAGGAGGCACTGGAATACCGGCGGGAAGGCATTACCCTTAACATCGTGATGCTTGACCGGGCGGCGCCGCTGAAGGAGCTGGCTTCTCTCCTGGCCAGGAAGAATCTCGGTCGCGTTTTCTTCACCTCCCCAATGAAACTGGGGCAGGTGTTGCTTGAGGACTACCTCAGGGTGAAGAAGGAGAGGGGATAACCTCCCCCCTCGCAGTGTCAGGCAGTCAGGAAAGGAGAAATGTCATGCCCAGGAAAGTTGTTCAGCCGACCGCAGGAATGATGGTTCCCCTGGGACCCTACTCTCATGCCACGGTGGTCACCGGTGGCACCCTGGTCTTTCTCGGCGGGCAGGTCGCGGCAGACAAGAATGGCAAGCTGGTGGGCAAGGACGATCTGAAGGCGCAGGTGGCCCAGGTGATGGAGAATATCAGACTGGCACTCGCGGCTGCCGGCGCCAGCTACAAGGACGTGGTGCAAGCCAGAATCTTTACTACTAGAGTGCATGAGTTCATGGCGCTGATGACCTGGCGCTGTCAGCAGTGGCCCGAATTCTGGGGCAGCAAGACCTCGGGGCAGGACTCTCCAGCCACTACCTGCGTGGGGGTTACCCAACTCTGGGATGAGGCGATGGTAGAGATAGATTGCATCGCCCAGATACCATCG
>JAENJB010000070.1 GCA_016844565.1 Dehalococcoidia bacterium | reverse complement strand
GGTCAGCTTGACCTGATGGGGCATGATGAGATAGCCGAAGGCGCTGACCGTCCTCTGGATGGTGCTGCGCGTCACCTCCGCCGTATCCACGCCTTCGAGGGGATCGGTCTGCCCTCGCGCGGCGAAGATCGGTCTGACGACGAAGACCCCTACCAGGATGAGCACCAGGATAATGGCGGGAATGGCAAAGCGCTTGCTCCTGAGCAGTCCTCCGCTGATCCCGCGTCGAGTATTCATCGTATCTTCCCCCTCGTGATGGCGAATAGGCACAATTAGCCTATATTATTATAACGTATAACGAGGGAACCGGCCCGGGGATAGCCCTCAGTCAGGCATGGAACGCGGTCGTTGTCAGGATAGGGTCTCAGGCCGATGCCAGGATTGCCCTCTTAACCAGAACCCTGGCAATGGCAACCTTATACTTATTCATTGTGAGGGGAGTTGCGTTGGCGAGAGCTATTTGCCCGGCCTCTTCGGCTGCCGCATCGTCTACCAATCGCCCCCTGAGCACGTCTTCGGCGCCCTTCGCTCTCCAGGGCGTTGGAGCCACCGCGCCGAGCACGATGCTTGCCTCTCTACAGAGCCCGCCCTCTACCGTTAGCACGCAGGCTACGTTCACCATGGCGAAATCGATTGATTTCCGCAGCCTGAACTTCAGGTAGGCGCTCCTGGAGCCTTCCCGGGGTCGCGGCACCTGGATTTCTGTGAGAATCTCGTCGGCGTCAAGAATGGTGCCGGGTGAGGGGGTGAAGAAGTCCTGCAGCGCCACCGCTCTTCTGGTAGTGGTGACCGTTGCACCCATCGCAACAAGAGACGTAGCGATATCGGACGGGCAGACGGCAAAGCACCCTTCCGGTCCGCCGAATATGCTGTCGAGGCGGTTGTCGCGTGTCAGGGTGTAACAGATCGTACCGCCCTTTCTCAGGCAGATGAGTCTGCCACCGAGATGGTTGGGGTATCTATAGTACCAGCAACGGTTGTCCTGACACAGGTTGCCGCCGATGGTGCCCATGTTCCGCACTTGTGGCATGGCGACCGACCCGGCGGCCCGGGCGATCATGGGATAACGGTCTTTGATGACCGGGTGGCCAGCGATGTCGCTGAGCTTAGCTAGAGCTCCGATTCTCAGCCCTTTGGAGTCCTCTTTGATGGAATCCAGACCGGGAATCGTCTTCAGATTTACCAGGGTCCGGGGGTATGCGGGGAGTATGTCGTCGGTGAGGATCCCGAGGAGGTCGGTGCCGCCGGCGATGAGCTTTGCTTTGCCCCTGGACTTGTGGAGAAGTGAAGCAGCTTCGTCGGTAGTGCTTGCGTTAACATGCTGGAAGGGTTTCAACTTTGTCCCTCCTATTCCGTCTTCCGCAGGGCCTTCAGTAACTTGTCCGGTGTGATGGGGGTATTGACATTGGTCTTAAGAGCGTTGTATACGGCTGCAGAGATAGCCAGGGCTGTAGGGGTCAATACCTTCTCGCCGGCGCCCTTGGCCCCAAAGGGACCGATCTGGTCTACCGGCTCGATGATCTCACTGTGGAAGTCAGGCACATCGAGGATGGTGGGGGTGTGGTAGAACTGGGGGTTGGCATTGAGAACCCGGCCGTCGCTGTCCCAGATGACTTCCTCGGTGAGGGCGTATCCGATGCCAGCGCTGAGCGTGCCCATGTTCTGGGTGTGCACCACGGGTGGGTTGATGGCCCGGCCGACATCGTTGAGGATGACCAGCTTGGTTGGAGTCACCTGGCCGGTCTCCTTGTCCACTGTCACCCTCACGAAAGAGACGACCGGGCCAGATGCCCACGGACGCTCAGGGTCAGGTACGAAGGCGCCCGTGGCGACAATGGGCAGGCCGACGGCGCTCAGGGGCATCTTCTTCGCCGGGTCAGCCTTGACGAAGACGACGCCTTCCTCAAGCTCCAGTTCGTCCGCCTTGGCGCCAAGTTTCTTGGAGGCCACGTTGAAGATTTTCTGTCTGAGTTCCTTGGCTGCCTCTACGATGGCCAACCCCGTGCTGTAGGTGGTCCTCTCGGAGCGCTGCCCGCCATCCCAAGGCTGGGTTTCGGTGTCGAAGGAGCGCGTCATGTTGATAACTTCTGGTGGCGCACCGATTGCTTCCGCTGCCATATAGGTGAGAGTGGTGTATTGACCGGCGCCGATCTCGATGACACCGGTCTCCAGCTGAATGGAGCCGTCGCGGTTGAGCCTGAGTATCACATTAGACGGGAATTGTGCCGATCCGGGCAAGCAGTATCCGGCTCCAATATATTCGTCGGGCCCGGTTGGTCCGTCCCAATCGATCAGTTGCCTGCCCTTCTCAATGGCCTCATCTATTCCAGAACTCGAGAGGACGCTGTATCTTCCCGGCCCGTTTGGCACTTTGTCGCCAGTCCTCCAGAATGATTGCTGCAGAAGCTTAAGGTAGTCGATTCCTAGCTGCTGGGATATCCTTTTCAGGATGGGCTGGGCGACCAGGAAGGCCTCCATGTAGGCGAAGCCGCGGAATGGGCCGCCGGAGAAGGGGATATTGGTCGGCGCCAGGGTAGCCCGCGCCTTGATGTTGTCGCACTTGATGACCTTGAACAGATGGGTGAAGTAGCGGTTGACCCAGGGTGGGTAGAACCAGGGGCCGGGATTCAGGAAAGCTCTGTACTCCACGGCAGTTATCGTCCCGTCTCTCTTGACGCCGATCTTTGCGTGGAGCCTGGTGGAACATCTGGTCAATGCCAGCATGTCCTCTTCCCGGGTGAGTTTGACGCGCACTGGCCTGCCTGCCTTTCGTGCCAGCAGTACGGCCACCAGCACAAAGCAGGCTTCGTTAAAGGCCCTGCCGCCATAGCTCCCGCCCATGTAAGGCGGCCCGTAAATCTTCACCTTGCTTTCCGGTAGCTTGAAGGCAGCCGCCATCGCGGGCAGAAGAGACGGGTAGGCACTCATCGTGGCGGTGCAAATGACCAGCCTCTCTCCCTCCCACCAGGCGATGGCCCCTCTTGTGTCCGGCGTCAGGTGGCTCTGGGGCTGGGTCTCGCCAACTTCCTCGAACACCAGGTCCGCCTCCTTGAAGCCGTTCTCCACATTCCCCATCTCCTGTTTCCAGTCAAACACGATATTGCCCGGCACATCGGGATAGAGTTGCGGGGCGCCAGGCTTCAGGGCCTCCTCGGCATCGAATACCGCTGGCAAAGGTTCATATTCAACCTCTATCAAGCCCAGCGCCTCAGTGGCGGCTTCTTCCGTATTAGCTGCTACAGCGGCCACCGGAGAGCCCATGCACCTGACGATGGCATCGGGCTGAAGACCCCAGCCCCTGAAAAGATATGGGGGCACTGCGGTAGGCGGCAGGACCATCCCGGGCTCCAGACCGCTGATTTCATCTATCCCGGGAGGCAGGTCATTGTGAGTCACCACGGCGGCAACGCCGGGGACCCTTTCGGCCTTGTCGGTGATGATTCGCTTGATTCGCGCATGGGCATGCGGGCTGTAGAGAATCTTGCCCGTTAGCATGCCGGGGACTTCCATGTCTTGCATGAATTTGGCCGTGCCGGTCACCTTGTCAAAGCCGTCCAGTCTCTTTATCGGCTTACCTATGTAGTGGAACTTAGTCATTTTTCTTGACCTTTGCTGCCTCATGGACAGCCTTGACGATGTTGGGGTACACGCCGCACCGGCACAGATTGCCTGAGAGCGCCTCCTTGATATCGTCCTCGGTGGGGTCTGGGTTGGAGTTGAGTAGCGCCTCGGCGGACAGTATCATGCCGGAGGTGCACATGCCGCACTCGAAAGCGTAGTTGTCTATGAATGCCTGCTGGAGGGGATGGAGGTTACCGGTGGTTGTCCCCCGCATTCCCCCGGCGGTCATGACGCTGGTGTCTCGCAGCCCTTCGATAGTCATAATGCTGGCGCCGTTGCATTCAATAGTGAGCGTGGTGCAGGACAGAATCGGCTTTCCTTCCCTGAGGACCGTGCAAGAGCCGCATCCTCCGTGGCTGCACCCCACTTTGGTTCCCTTCAACGATAAGACTTCCCGCAGGGTGTAGTTGAGGGTGTGCCAGGGCTGGACCTCAACCCCCACTTCTAACACCTGGGGATTGCCATTGATGACGAGGTTTACAGTCGGCCGCCGGCTAGTTCGTTGCTTCATGCCAGTCACCTCCTTCTGCCCGAGTCATTGCCAATTATATTGGGGTTGTGGCGGGATTTCAATAAAAGCTTGCGGGATGGACAAATCGTTCTCAGGTTGTGCTAAAATAGGCGGACGTCCGCCAGGTTCCGCTTTGCAGGCACGCTACTGGTAAAGGAGGTTCCGATGGCAGAGCTTTCGGTGGTTGGCAAGAGTGTTCTCCGCTTGGATGCCCCTGACAAGGTGACGGGGAAGGCCAAGTACACAGCCGATTTCAAGCTTTCCCGCATGCTTCATGCCAGGGTCTTGAGGAGTCCTCATCCACATGCCAGAATCGTCCGCATCGACACTTCAAGGGTGATGGAAGTGCCTGGTGTGAGAGCGGTGGTTACGGGCGATGACATGCCTGTCACTGGAGAGAAAGACGTACCAACAGAAAGGCTGGGATTTGTGCGGGACCGCTGGCTCTTGGCCCGGGACAAAGTCCGCTTTGCAGGAGAGGCAGTGGCCGCAGTGGCTGCCGAGACACCGGAAGAGGCGGAGGAAGCGCTGTCCCTGATAAAGGCCGAGTACGCCGCGTTGCCGGCCATTTTCGACCCGGAGGAAGCGATGAAGCCCGATCCTCCGGTGATTATCCACCCCGACTTTCAGAGCTACTATAAGGTAAGCCTCCCAGGCTGGTTGAATGAGCCGGACTTGCCCAACGTCCTGTTCCACCGGAGGATCAAGAAGGGCGACCTGGAAAAAGGATTTAAGGAGGCCGACCTGATCCTTGAAAACCGTTTCTCCTGCGGGCGGATAAGCCACGCCGCGCTGGAGCGGTTCAACAGCGTGGTGGAACCCCGCAGCGACGGCGGTTTCACCGTCTGGGAGACCACCCACATGGCCCACCGGCACAGGGCTGACTTCGCCAGGATCTTCGGCGTTCCCCATTCCCGGGTCCGCTGGATAGCTTTGAACATGGGGGGATGTTTTGGAAACGGCACCGACACGCTGGTCGGCACCGGCATAGCGGCGCTGCTGGCTCGAAAGACGGGCAGGCCGGTCAAGCTGATGTCCACCAGGGAGGAGGTCTTTCAGGACGGCTCCACGAGGGAGCCCATCATCGTCTATATCAAGGACGGTGTGAAGAAGGACGGTACCCTGGTAGCTCGGGAAGTGAAGCTCATCGTCCACGCCGGTGCGTACACCGGGTTGATGGCCCAGGTCGCTCGAAGCGCTCCCTTCGGGGCCACCGGCACCTATCATGTGCCCAATTTGAAGATCGATTCCTTTGCCGTAGCTACTAACGAGCCACCCGCCTCTCCCTTCCGGGGTTTCGGGGTGGCCCAGCTGGCGTGGGGCATAGAGAACCACATGAACATGCTGGCGGCGGAGCTTGGTATGGACCCGCTGGAGCTGAGGCTGAAGAACCTGTTGAGGGAGGGACAGCTGGATGGCGTGGGGCAGCCCACCCAAAGCTACGGAGCCAGGGATTGCCTGGACAAGGCGGCGGAGTGGATCGAGTGGAGCAAGCCGGCGGCTGCGGAGAAAGGCCCCTGGAAGCGGGGTAAGGGGATTGCCGTGGGCGCCAAGAACACCATCGGGGGGACTACCTCGGTGGTGCTGGTCAAGGTGCACCCGGATGCCACAATCGAGTTGCGGCACAGCGTCCACGAGGTGGGGCAGGGGGGCCTGACGGCCATGGCCCAGATAGCCGCTGAGGAGTTCAGTACCGGTATCTCCAGCATAAAGACGGTCCAGCTCGACACCGACTACACTCCTTTTGACTATGGAACGCTGAGCAGTAGGGCCACTTTCAACAACGGCAATGCCCTGCGGCTCGCCTGTCAGGACGCCAAGCGCCGGATACTGGAGCTGGCCTCGGCGAAGCTCGGTGTGTCCGCTGAATTGATGGACATCAAGGATGGCAAGGTGTTTGTTAAGGGAGCGGAGGAGAGGACTATTCGAATCGGCGACCTCTTCACCCCATTCGGGTTCTTGCATCAGGGGGGAGAGCTGATCGGGCGCGGTGTGTATACCTGTCCGGTGACCACGGAGGACCTGGAGACGGGACAGGGCAAGAGGGTGATGGCCTACCAGGCTCACGGGGCGACCGCCGCCGAGGTGGCGGTGAACGAAGAGACCGGCGAGGTGAAGGTACTCCGCATGGGCTCCTGCTTCGACATGGGGCAGCCGATCAACCCCAAGATGTGCGAGCAGCAGATAGAGAGCGGAGCGGCGATGGGGATGAGTATGGCGCTGACGGAGGAGGTTTTCGTCAGAAATGGCCGGATAGTCAATCCCAGTTTTATGGACTACAAGTGTCCCAGCGCCCTGGATGTGGGCCGTACGGCGCCAAGGGGCTGGGAGAGGCCGTCATGGTAACACCGGCACCGGCCATCGCTCAGGCGATATACGAAGCCGTCGGCGTCCGGCTAAATGACTCTCCTATCACCAAACAGCAGATCGTGGCCGCGCTCAAGGCCCAGAGGGACAAGAAGGGGTAGGACCGGCCGCTCAAACTGTCAGCAAGAGTCCCGACGAAATCGGGACTCTTGCTATTTACTCTGGAATCAGGGGGCATTCATGGCAGAGCTTTCAGTGGTCGGCCAGAGCGTCACAAGGCTTGATGCTCTGGATAAGGTTACCGGCAAAGCCAAGTACTCCATCGACAAGAAGCTGCCCGGCATGCTGCATGCCAGGATACTGAGGAGTCCTCATCCGCACGCCCGGATAG
>JAENJB010000069.1 GCA_016844565.1 Dehalococcoidia bacterium | reverse complement strand
GGTTCTCCAAGAACCACGGCTCGATGCAGCCGATGGTGATATACCTCCGGTCCTTTGTTCAGTATATGTTAAGATACGGATAGCCGCCGTTGAAAACGATTCCCCTCCGCTTGGGGACCGTCCCGGACTGGAAATACCTGCTGACGAGCATGCTCAGGAGGTTCATCGCCGTATCCGTCAGGCTGAGGTCTATGAACTGGCCCTTGCCTGTTTTCTCACGGGCGATGATGGATGCCAGAATGCCATTCACGGCGAGACTGCCGGTGTAGTAGGCCAGCGAGTTCAGTGGCGCGACGGGCGGTCCGTCCTTCTCACCTATCAACTCCAGGACGCCGGCTATGCCGAGGAAATTGATATCGTGGCCGGGGAAGTTACTGTAAGGCCCTGTCTGGCCGTAGCTGGTGATGGAGCAGTAAACCAGGCGGGGGTTGACAGCCGAAAGGGTTGGATAGTCTATTTTAAGGCGCTGGGCGACACCCGGCCGGAAGGCCTCGATGACGACGTCGGCCCACTCCGCCAGCTTGTAAATGATACCCTGCCCGTCCGGCGTGGCCATGTTGATGGCGATGCTCTTCTTGTTCCGCTGGGTGGACAGATAGGCGCTCTCATCTTCGGTCTGCTTGTCGCCCAGGGCGCCCAGGGCGGAGCGGAGCCCCTTTTGTCGCCCCTTGACCTCTGGTGGCGTCTCCACCTTGATGACCTCTGCTCCCAGGTCCCCGAGAAGAGCCGTGCCCAGGGTCCCCGGGCCGATGCGGGCCAGGTCAAGCACCTTTATCCCTTCGAGAGCTAGCATGCGTTACCTCCAGCAGCGAAACCGGAAGCTAAGACTATAGGGTGAGGGGGGCTGTGTGTCAAACGCCGCGGTCAGCTGGGACTGTTTGCGTCCCTGCTGGGCTCCCCACCGCTCCGCCGAGATTGCGAGCGGAGCCCAACCAACCCTATACTCCGCGCTTCGTTTCCCCCTTCGGATACGGCTTGAGCGGCAGCAGGCAGAAGAGCAGCAGGAAGATGGCCGCGGCCGCGGTGATGAAGGCCGGGGAGTAGCTTCCGGTGGTATCGAAGATATAGCCTGCGAACAAAGGCCCCAGCAGAATGCCGGCGGTGAAGGACATCCCCAGCGAGCCGACGAGCCCGCCCGCCGCGCGGGTGCCGAACACCTCCCCCGCAATAGTGGGCATGAGCGGGAAGACGGCGCCGTAGCCGAGCGCAAACAGGGCCACCGTGGCATAGAAATGGACCGCCGTGACGGCTCCGGTGAGCAGCAGCAGGGCGGGGATCTGCACCGCCAGGCCGGCCATCAGGGCCACCCGGTTGCCGATGCGGCGCGACAGCCCTCCGGCCAGCAGGGCGCCAATGACGCTGAAGAGGCCGGCGGCAGTGACAATCAACGCCGCAGCCTGCTCGGGCACCTGTCTGTCCCTCGCATAGGCGACGACATGGAAGAGGACCATCATGAAGCCGAAGGAGTTGATGAAGTAGACCAGCAGTATTATCCAGAACCTCCCCGATTTGAGGGCTTCGCGCAAAGAATGGCTCCTCCGGGATGTGGCAGCGGAAGGCGATGTGGCGGTCCCGGCTCGGGCTTTCTCCGTAGCCTTTGGCTCCGGAGCTATCCAGAGGAGGAAGGGCGCCGCCAGTATCCAGACCAGGAATCCCAGCGCGACGAAGGTGAGCCGCCAGTCAAAGCCGGCAATCATGTAGCCGATGAAGGGAGAGAAGAATATCTGTCCCATGCCCCGGCCGCTGTCCAGGAGGCCGACGGGGAGTGCCGACCGCTCCCTGAACAAGCGCAAGAGCAATGCTACCACCGGGACATATGAGGCGCTCAGGCCCACGCCCAATATCACGCCTACGCTCACGTATAGCTGCCAGAGGCTGTGCATCCAGAACAGTGAGAGGTATCCCAGGCCGATGAAGAGAATGGAAAAAGGGGCCACCTTTCGCGTCCCGAACCTGTCCACTGCGATTCCCACCACCGGTGTGAGCAGGCCGGTCACCACGGCGCGCAGGGAAGCAGCTCCCGAGATCTCGGTCCTCGTCCAGCCGAAGTCCTGCAGCAGGTAGGGGACGAAGACGCCGAAGCTGAAGTAGGTGCCCGCCCCGGCGAAGGTCATGACGGTGCCGGCGATGGCCGTCTTCCAGCCGGGTGAGAGGCCGCCTTGTCTTTCCTTTTCGGGGATCGAGCGGGAATCGCCGTCGGCGTCTTTCATGGCGAAAGGCTCGCGCCGATTATGGGCTTCTTGGGCATGGGCGTCAAATACCCCGGAGGTTGCCTGCCAGCCCGTGCTGTCATTTCCGCCCCGTATCGGAGTACGGGGTAAACTCCGGCGGGGATCCAGGGGAGGCAGGTACAAAATGAGTACAGGGTACGAGGCAACGATACCATTTCCGGTAACTTCTATTATGAGTCAATGCGGGGTATTGACATATCTAACGACATATGATAAAATATCCATTTGTCACTATGAAATTACCCGCGCCGCTTTATGCCCTTTTTTTTATACCTCCACTCTAACTCACCGAACCGACTCTGCTTTACCCACTAAATATTTATTTAAGTATTTTGTACAGGAGCTAAGCTGATGGCCTTTGTTACTCCAGTTGAACAGGTAAAACTGCCCCCTTCCACCCAGCGACTTTCTTATGCCAAACTGGCGGATATTCTCGATGTTCCCAATCTAATCGAAATTCAGCTCCGTTCATTCCGCTGGTTCCAGGAAGAAGGCTTGAAAGACCTCTTTGCAGAGGTCTCCCCCATCAAGGACTTCAGCGGCAACAAGCTGGAGTTGTCTTTCGCTGACTATGAGTTCCGCTTGCCAAGTCCACCTCGCTCCGAGGAGGAATGCCGCCAGCGCAACCTGACCTACGAAGCCTCGCTCTTCGTGAATGCCCGCCTGTTAAACAAAGACACGGGCGAGGTTATGGAGACCCCCATCTTCTTCGGTGATTTCCCTCTGATGACCAGCAAGGGCACTTTCATCACCAGCGGCGCAGAGAGAATCGTGGTCAGCCAGCTGATTCGCTCCCCCGGTGTTTACTTCACTGTTGATGAAGACCCTGCCAGCGGGCGCCACCTCTGCCACGCCAAGCTCATTCCAGAGCGCGGGGCATGGCTGGAGTTTGAGACCAGCCTGAAAAACCTGATTTCGGTGAAGGTGGACGGTAAGAGGAAGATCCCGTTCACCACCCTCCTCCGGGCTATTGGCTATGGAAGCGACCGCACCCTCACGGCACTCTTTGAGGACGTGGATAATTCGACCACGCACCGGTACATTGAGTCGACCATCGAGAAGGAGACCATTGAGAGGGAAATGCCCGCTGACGAAGACGAGGACCTGAAGTCGTCCGCTCTAATCGACATCTATAAGCGGTTGCGCCCCGGGGACCCGCCGAATTTGGAAAGTGCGCATTCGCTCATCAGCAACCTGTTCTTCCACTCCCGCCGCTACGACCTCGGAAAGGTGGGGCGGCATAAGCTCAACCAGCGCCTCAGGCTCGACCCGCCTTCCGATAAGGGAATCCTCACCAACAAGGACCTGGTGGAGATCGCTCGCCGCATCATTATGGTGAACAACGGCCAGGATGGACCCGATGACATCGATCACCTGGGCAACCGGCGCATACGCACGGTAGGGGAGCTCCTCCAAAGCCAATTCCGGGTTGGGCTCGTCCGCCTGGAGCGACTGGTGAAGGAGAGGATGAGCATCATCGGCCCGGAGGCGGCCACACCGGCAAACCTTATCAATGTGCGTCCTTTGATAGCGGCCGTCAGGGAGTTCTTCGGCGGCTCGCAGCTATCTCAATTCATGGACCAGACCAATCCCCTTGCCGAGTTGACTCACAAGCGGCGCCTTTCAGCCATGGGGCCCGGAGGCCTGTCCCGCGAACACGCCGGGTTCGACGTGCGCGATGTCCATCACTCCCACTACGGCAGGATCTGCCCCATCGAAACTCCGGAAGGCCCGAACATCGGCCTTATCGGGTCGCTCGCCACTTATGGTGTGGTCAATGAGTTTGGCTTCATCGAGACACCCTACCGCAAAGTCACCAGGGAAATGACCGAGTTGAGCAACCGGTCAGCTCAAATCCAGGGCAGGAAAGCGGCGGAGACCGTGGCAGACGAGAATGGCGAGCCCATCGTCAAGACCGGCCAGATAATAAGGGCCGAGGCAGTCCATAAGCTGGCTCTCCTGTCCCCCAGGCTGGTCAGGGTTGTCCCTCTCGCCGCAGAGCTCGAGGGAAGAAGAGCGGCAGACACGGTCAAGGTCAAGGAGGAGACGGTCGTCGATTCTGGAGACGTCATCACCGCCGAAGCGGCTCAGAGGCTAGCCCACCTATCTAAGATGGTCAAGGTCTCCCCCTTTGCCTCGGAGGAAATCGTCTACCTCACCGCTGACAAGGAAGAGGAAAACACCATCGCGCAGGCAACGGCCCGCGTCGACGCCATGGGGCAGTTTGTTGAGGACAAGGTGGAGGCGAGAAGGGGCAACAAGTACCTGAAGGAATCCCCGGCGAAGATTGACTTCATGGATGTGTCCCCCAAACAGATAGTGAGCGTGGCTACCTCCCTGATCCCCTTCCTGGAGCACAACGACGCCAACCGCGCCCTCATGGGGTCCAACATGCAGCGGCAGGCGGTGCCCCTGCTCCGGCCCGAAGCGCCGCTGGTCGCTACCGGCATGGAGAAAGAGGTGGCCAGATATAGCGGTCAGGTAACCTACTCGTCAACGGACGGCGAAGTGACTTCGGTTACCTCCACAGAGATTAAAGTAAAAGATAAGAGTGGGCAAAAGCAAAGCTATCCCATAATGAAATTCAGGCGCACCAATCAAGGTACCTGCGTCAACCAGAGACCGGTGGTGAGCAAGGGCGATAGAGTGGCAGCCGGACAGGTGCTGGCAGACAGCTCGGCAACCGAGATGGGAGAGTTGGCCCTGGGGCAGAACGTCCTCTGCGCTTTTATGAGTTGGGAAGGGTATAACTTCGAGGATGCCATCATCATCAGCGAAAAATTGATAAGGGAGGATAAATTCACCTCGGTGCACATCGAAAAATACGAGGTGGAAGCGAGAGACACCAAGCTGGGGCCGGAGGAAATCACCCGGGACATACCCAACGTCGGCGAAGAGAGCCTCCGCGAGTTGGACGAGAGAGGCATCGTACGGTTAGGCGCTGAGGTTGCCCCCGGAGACATCCTGGTGGGCCGAATCACTCCTAAAGGGGAAACGGAGTTGACAGCCGAGGAGAAGCTCCTGCGGGCCATCTTTGGAGAGAAGGCTCGCGAGGTAAAGGATAACTCCTTGCGCGTTCCCCATGGCGAGTGGGGAAAGGTCATCGAGATAAAGTGCTTCAATAAGGACCACGACCGCCTGTCTCCCGGAGTGAATGAATTCATTCAGGTCTGGGTTGCCCAGAAACGCAAACTGTCTGTGGGAGACAAGATGGCTGGCCGGCACGGCAACAAGGGAGTAATCTCCCGCATCCTGCCTGAGGAGGACATGCCTTTCCTTCCCGACGGCCGCCCGATTGACATCATCCTGAACCCCATCGGCGTCCCATCGCGTATGAATCTCGGACAGGTCATGGAAACCCACCTGGGGTGGGCAGCCGATGCCCTGGGCTTCAAGGCGCTTTCTCCGGTTTTTGATGGCTGTGATGACATTGCCATCGAAGACGCTCTGGCCAGGGCCTGGATCGCCCAACAGGCGAAGGCCACCTTCTTCGACCCCTCGGACGGCAGGGGAATCGTCAGATTCGATCAGGAGAAGGCGAAGGCATGGCTTCAAGAACACGGTATCGATGGGGAGCAGGTGTTCAGCTCCACCACTCCCGGGGAGGCCAGTGACATCTGCCTGCGTCTCTGGCTGGAGACCCGCGGCCATAGCGGCATTAGAGGACTCGGCCGTCAGGAACTGAAGGCGCTGGTGGACAAGGAGTTCAAAGAGAAGAGAGCGGTGGCTCCCATTATGGGCAAGATGGCCCTGCAGGACGGGCGCACCGGTGATTCCTTCGACCAGCCGGTGACCGTGGGCAATCTGTACATATTGAAACTGATCCACCTGGTAGAGGACAAGGTCCATGCCCGTTCCACGGGCCCGTACTCACTCATAACCCAGCAGCCTCTGGGAGGCAAAGCCCAGTTTGGCGGGCAGCGCTTCGGCGAAATGGAAGTATGGAGTTGCTCACCGTCAAGTCCGATGATGTGAGCGGCCGGGCCAAAGCCTACGAAGCCATCATCAAAGGTGAAGACATCCCGCAGCCCAGCGTGCCGGAATCCTTCAAGGTGCTGCGTAAGGAACTGCAGAGTCTCGGCTTGGCCGTCGAGGTGTTGAATGAGGACGAGGAACCAGTCAGCCTGATCGAGGAGGAGCGGGGAGGAGCCGGTAAACGTCTACTAACCAAGTGAATTCGAGGTGAAGAAGCCAATGCTGGAAAGTAATCACTTTGACGCTGTACGTATCTCTCTGGCCTCTCCTGAGCAGATCAGAGGCTGGTCCTACGGCGAGGTAACCAAGCCGGAGACCATCAACTACCGGACGCTCAAACCGGAGAAGGACGGCCTCTTCTGCGAAAAGATTTTCGGTCCCACGAAGGACTTCGAATGCTACTGTGGTAAGTACAAGCGGATCCGCTTCAAAGGGATTGTCTGTGACAAGTGCGGCGTTGAGGTCGCCCGGGCGCGGGTCAGGCGGGAGCGCATGGGGCATATTGAGATGGCGGCGCCGATCGCCCACATCTGGTTCGCCAAGGGCACTCCCAGCCACATGGCCCAGCTCATCGATGTCTCCCCTCGCAGCCTGGAGAGGGTAATATACTTCGCGCGCTTCATCGTTATCTCCGTGGATGAAGAGGCCCGGACCAAAGCGCTCGAAGAGACCAGGGACGACTTCCGGGCCGAGTTCACCTCTCGCATAGAGGACACTGAGCGGCAGATTGCCGCCCTCCGCGCCAAAGCTGACGAAGAGATCAAACAGATGTCCTCCTCCAAGGAAGCGCCAGAGATAAAGGAGGCTTTCGTCAGGGAGAAGGAAGCGGCCCTGCTGGAAGAGACAGGTCAACTGCGCAGCAAGCTTGCCGACGAGAAAAGCAAGGCCGAAGAGCAGCACCGCAGCGATATGGATGCATTTGAGGACCTGAAAGTCGGGGCTCTGCTCACCGAGAGTAAGTACCGGGAGCTCAAGGAGAAGGACTCCAAGGTTTTCGAGGCGGGGACAGGCGCCGAGGCCGTATTGAGAATTCTGGAGGGCCTCAATCTTGAGAAAGAGAAACAGAAGCTGGTGACAGAGGTGAACTCCACCACAGGGCAGCGCCGTAAGAAAGCCAGCAAGAGGCTGAGGATAACGGAGGCTTTCCTTCGCAGTGGCAACAAGCCGTCCTGGATGATCTTGACTGTTCTCCCTGTCCTGCCCCCCGAGCTCCGGCCGATGATCCAGCTGGACGGCGGCCGATTTGCCACCAGCGACCTCAACGACCTCTACCGGCGAGTGATCAACCGCAACAACCGACTCCGCCGGCTTCTGGAGCTCGGTGCGCCGGAGATAATCCTGCGCAACGAGAAACGCATGCTCCAGGAGGCCGTGGACTCGCTCATTGACAACGAACGGCGCGGGCGCAGCCTTTCCTCCACCGGCACTTCTGCCAAGTTGAGATCTCTGTCTGGCATGCTCCGCGGCAAGCAGGGGCGCTTCCGGCAGAACCTGCTCGGCAAGAGAGTGGACTACAGCGGGCGGTCTGTCATTGTGGTCGGCCCCGAACTCAAGCTGCACCAGTGCGGATTACCCCGACGCATGGCGATGGAGTTGTTCAAGCCCTTCGTGATGCAACGGCTGGTGGCCAGTGGCGCAGCCCACAACATAAAGAGCGCTCGGCGCATCGTGGAGAAGAGTAGAACCGAGGTCTGGGACATCCTGGAAGAGGTGGTCAAGGAGCGCCCGGTCTTGCTTAACCGCGCTCCTACCCTTCACCGCCTGAGCGTCCAGGCTTTCGAGCCGGTGCTTATCGATGGCGCCGCCATTCAGATTCATCCTCTTGTTTGCGCCGCCTTCAACGCTGACTTCGATGGCGACCAGATGGCCGTGCACATTCCTCTCTCCCCAATGGCAGTGAGAGAAGCGCGAGAGCAGCTGCTCAGCATTCACAATATGCTGCTGCCGAGCTCCGGTGAACCTACGGTAGCCCCCACCCTGGACATAGTGCTTGGTCTCTACTACCTCACCAGTATGAAACCTGAAACACCGGGGACCGACGGGAAGCGGCAGCCGTTCGCGAGCTTTGATGACGCCAGGCTGGCCTACGATCTGGGGCAGATTGATTTGAGGGAGCCGATTGTGGCGCGCGACGGCCAGAACGGCGAAATGAGAGAGACCAGCGTCGGGCGCATCATCCTCAATCAGGCCCTGCCTGAGGAACTGCGCTTCAGCAGCCTCACCAATAACGTCATGGACAAATCGGCGCTCAAAGCGCTCACCGCTGAATGCATCCACCGGCTAGGGAACGAGGGAACGGCGGCCATTCTCGATAACCTCAAGAAGCTCGGTTTCCTCTTTGCTACCAAGTCGGGAACAACTATTGCCATGGGAGACGTCAAGGTACCACCGGAGAAGGCCAAACTCCTGGCCAAGGCGGAAGAGGAAATCGAACTCGGTGATAGCCAGTTCCAGCGCGGTCTCATTACCGAAGACGAACGGTATGAAATAGCAGTCCGGGTCTGGAACCAGACGACAGATAAGATCACTGAACTGATCTCACGCTCGCTTGACCGCTACGAAGGCATCCACATGATGACCACTTCCGGAGCAAAGGGTAACATCTCCCAGATCAGGCAGATGGCCGGGATGCGAGGTCTGATGACTGACCCGGCAGGCCGGATTATCGACTTCCCCATCCGGTCCAGCTTCCGCGAGGGACTCAGCGTGTTGGAGTACTTCATCTCCACCCATGGCGCTCGCAAGGGTCTGGCCGACACCGCGCTCCGCACCTCAGACAGCGGTTATCTCACGCGGCGTCTCATAGATGTCGCTCAGGATGTCCTGGTACTTGAAGAGGACTGCGGAACGCCGGATGGCATCTGGATGACGCAGGCAGAGGAAAAAGGCATTCTGCCACCACTCGAGGAGCGTCTGGTGGGCCGCCTGGCGGCGCAGCAGATTGTTCATCCCAAGACCAAAGCGGTACTCGCCGAGAGAAACGAGAGAATCGACCAGCCGAAAGCGCGCGCTATAGTCGCCGCCGGGATAACCAAGGCCCATGTCAGATCGCCTCTCATTTGCGCCACCAAGCGAGGAGTTTGCCAGTCCTGCTACGGAAACGACCTGGCGCGGCACAAGCCCGTGAATCTGGGCACCGCGGTGGGCATTATTGCTGCCCAAAGCATCGGTGAGCCGGGCACCCAACTTACGATGCGCACCTTCCATACCGGAGGTGTGGTTGGGCTTGACATTACCAGCGGTCTCCCCCGGGTGGAAGAGCTCCTCGAGGCCAGGGTGCCGAAAGGTGAAGCCATCCTCTCGGAAATCGACGGCGTGGCCGAGGTCATCCATGCCGAAGAGGGACGCAAGATCAAGATCGCACGGACAGAGGTCTACCAGGATGAGTATGTTCTGCCTCCTGGGGCGAAGCTGCTGGTGGAAAACAAACAGATGGTAGACATGGGGACTGTCCTGGCCCAACCCAAGGGCTCCGCGGCGGGGAAGAAGAAGGCCACCTCCCTGCAGTCCCAGCCCATCATTGCGCAGGTCGCCGGCAAGGTGACGATCGGGGATAACAGGCTCTTCATCAGCTACGAAGAACGCGACGAGCGAGAGTATCTCGTGTCGGCGGCTACTCGCATCCGGATAAAATCAGGCGACGCGGTAAAGGCCGGCGAACAGATCACCGACGGCACCATCAACCCCCAGCACATTCTTAGCATCAAGGGCAAAGAGACCGTCCAGCGATACCTGGTGGACGAGGTGCAGCGGGTCTACCGCTCCCAGGGAGTCAACATCAATGACAAGCATATTGAAGTCATCGTGCGCCAGATGCTTTCCAAGGTACAAATCGACCAGCCAGGCGATACCGAGTTCACCCCGGGCAGGCTGGTTGACCGGTACAAGTTCGACCAAGCCAACGAGAAAATACTGGCAGAAGGCGGCGAAGCAGCTACCGCTCACATCATCCTGCTCGGTATAACCAGGATCTCCCTGAACACCGATAGCTGGCTGGCGGCAGCCTCCTTCCAGGAGACCACCAGGGTGCTTACTGAAGCAGCCATTGCCGGCAAGAAGGATAAGCTCATCGGCCTCAAGGAGAATGTCATCATCGGCAAGCTGATTCCTTCACGGTTCCTGGCCGAGCCGGTCGCCCCCGAAACCGTGGACTTCCTGCTCCCTGAGCCGGGCACGGAAGAGGCTTCGGAATCGAGTGCCTCCGAAGAGGTTACCCAGCCTGTCTAGTTGAGCTTCGACAGCCAATAAAAAACTGCCCCGCTCTTATCAAGAGAGCGGGGCAGTTTTTTATCTCGAACCTGCTTTATTTCTTCGCCAGACTGTAGCTACCCCTGGCGTACTCCTCGAATGGGAGCGCGTCGCCGGGCATATAGTTGCCCTTGAGGGCGTACCGCTGGGGATCGTACTCCTCCAGCCGCAGAGCCTTCCGCTTGCCATCTATGAGCTCCAGCGCCCTGGCCACGATGCGCCGCCAGTCCTCTATGAACTCCAGCGACCCACCGCACTTGGCCTCCCAGCCGGCGGTCATCATCTTGGCTACCGCCGGGCTGTTCGCCACCGGAGAACCAACACCGAAGATGACATGCGCGCCCGACGCCGCGAAGTAGGCGCCGATGCACAGGGCCTTCTCCGACATCCATTCGGGAGCGATGCCTACCGCGGGCAGATCGTCGATGTCTTCACCAAGCCCGCCCTCGGTGGCCATCTGGGTCAGCACCGTCAGGATGCGGGTGTTGTCCACGCACGACCCCATGTGAAGCACTGGAGGAATGCCGATAGCCGCGCACACCTCTCTCAACCCGGGACCGGCGTAGTCCATTACCTCCGGCGTCAGCAGCCCCTGCTTGGCGCAGGTCACCGCATTGCAGCCGGTGGTCACCACCAGCACGTCGTTATGAATCAGCTCCTTGATAACATTGGTGATGGCTTCATCATGGACCACCTGGGCATTGTTGCAGCCCACCACCCCGGCCGCGCCCCGTATCCGCCCCTGCATGATGGCGTCGTTCAGGGGGCGGAAAGACTCGCGGTAGACGCCTCCCTGCATGTAGGCGATATACTCGTGGGAGAAGCCGACTACCACCCGGTCCATGATGTCGGGGATATGGACGTCTTTCCGGTTGGGATAGTTGTCGATAGCGAGGCGCACTATCTTGCGCGCGATCTCCAGAGCATTGGGCTCTTCGAAATCCATAGCTATGGCGCCGGTGATGTGGGCCTTGGGCGAGACAGTGATAATCTTGGTATGGGTGTGCTCCGCAGCCGCCTGGATGCCCTGCATGATGCACTGATAGTCCACCACCATCGCCTCTATCGCTCCGGTGGCGATGCCCAGCTCCTGCTGCAGGAAGTTGCCCATTATGGGCACGCCGTGCCGCATCAATAGCTCGTTCCCGCTGCAGCACATGCCCACCAGGTTTATCCCCTTGGCGCCCTTTGCCCTGGCAAGCTCCAGGGCCTCCTTTTCCACGACAGCCACTACCATCATCTCCGCCAGAGTAGGCTCGTGGCCGTGGATGACGATATTCACCTCATCCTCTTTCAAGACGCCGTAGTTGCCGGCCGCCGCTGTGGGGCCGGGGGTGCCAAAAAGAATATCGCTGATATCGGTAGCAATCATTGAGCCGCCCCAGCCATCACTCAGGGCACATCTCAGGGCCTGGTCGAGCAAATGCTCGGCATCCTGGTCGGTGCCCATATGGGTGCGATGGAGCGTCTCCACCACCTCCCGGTCTATCCCTCTCGGCGCCATGCCCAGCTTGCGCCACAGGGCCTGACGCTTGGGCGTTGCCCTCTTGAGATAAGCCAATTCACCAGATTCCCTGGTGCTGAACTCGGCCAGCGCTGCTTTGGCTACCTCAACGGCCAGCTCCTCTTTACCCTTACCGTCAGCTTTAATACCGAAGTACCCGGCCACCTTGCGCAGCTTCTTCTCGTCCTTGATCTCGAAGCCAGGGGCTTTCCCCTCGCCCACGGCCAGCAAGGCAAGAATCATGTTGCGAGAATGGTCGTTGTGAGATGCCGCACCGGCGGCAATCATCCGGGCCATATTCCTGGCCTGGACCGTCTCTTGCGTGGCCCCGCAGACGCCTACCAGCGTCTTGCCCACCAGCCGGCACGGCCCCATAAAGCACTGCCGGCAACAACTACCATCCCGGCCGATGGGACAGGGCTTAGTGACTTCGGCGCGGTCAAAGGGAGTCGAAATGCCCTTGTTCTTGGCGACTTGTAGTAGCTCCACAACTGCCGGGTCTATGGTCTTCCTAGTCTCTGCCATTATGCTTCACCTCACTCAGCGGAAAGCCTAAAATCAAAAACTCTTCAGTTTAAGGCTTTTAGACCTTCACGTCAAATAGGTTAGCAATAATAACTCCGATTATGTTCTGACGAAACTTAGCTTCGGCCGCGAGGGTCCGGCACGAGGACAGTGCATCAGCCGGTCGGAGGCGATGGAAATCGGCGTCGACGCTTACGTGGAGAACGGGCACGATGTCACCGGACGTCCAAATTAGGCCACCGAGGGACGGGTCAAAACCGGCCAGTTGAGACAGGCGATTAGACGATAATACTAATTGGTCTCCTTAGT
>JAENJB010000068.1 GCA_016844565.1 Dehalococcoidia bacterium | reverse complement strand
TCAATTGTGCCCGATCATTGTCACTCACATTTATTCGTTTGCTGGTTCTCATACCAGCATTATACCATAACTAACGCTATTTAGGAAGCACTACACTAGTACCGTATGAGATTGCTTCGGGCGGAGTTTATCCCTTCACGAAGTTCGGGGCAGGCTCTGAGCCTTCGGCGAAGAGCCCTCGCAATGACGGCAACTGCGGCGGGGCTATATTTTCATCCTTCGTGGTGCTGGCTGCAAGCCAGAACGGAGGATTCTTGAAGGAATGGCACTCCTTGTTGAAGTAGAAAGATGAAAAGACTAGAATAGACGCACTTTTTGCCAGACGAGCTATCGCGAAAAAGGAGGAGTCATCCATGCCCAAATCTCGAGCCGAAGCCCAGGAATACGTCCTGAAGATGGTCAAGGACTACAACGTCAAGTTCATACGGCTGTGGTTCACCGACATACTGGGGTTCTTGAAGAGCTTCTCCATCACCGTGGAAGAGCTGGAGAAGGCACTGACCGAAGGCATGGGCTTCGACGGCTCCTCTATCGAAGGCTTCGCCCGAATAGATGAGAGCGACATGGTCGCCAAGCCGGACCCCACCACCTTCGTCCTCCTGCCCTGGCGCCCCAGAGAGCAGCACGCCGTCGGCCGGATGTTCTGCGATGTCCTGCGCCCGGGCGGGGAACCCTTTGAAGGAGACCCGAGACTCGTCCTGAAGCGCAATCTCAAGCGCGCCGCCGACATGGGCTACACCTTCTACATCGGCCCGGAGCTTGAGTTCTTCTACTTCAAGAACGCCGAGACCACCACCTTCCTCGACCAGGGAGGCTACTTCGACCTCACCCCGCCCGATATAGCCAGCGACCTGCGCCGGGATACCATTCTCATGCTGGAGGAAATGGGCATCGGCGTGGAGTACAGCCATCATGAGGTGGCCCCCAGCCAGCACGAAATTGACCTGCGCTACACCGATGCTCTGACCATGGCAGACAATGTGATGACGCACCGCATTGTGATAAAGCAGGTAGCCCAGAAGCACGGCTTCTACGCAACCTTCATGCCCAAACCTGTTTTCGGCATCAACGGCTCTGGCATGCACACCCACCTCTCTCTCTTCAAGGGAGACAGGAACGCCTTCTTCGACCCAAAGAACGAGTACTTTCTCTCCCGCACCGCCAAGCAATTCCTGGCCGGCCTGCTGAAATATGCGCCGGAGATAACCGCCGTCAATAACCAGTGGATCAACTCGTACAAGCGCCTGGTCCCAGGATATGAAGCGCCCGTCTACCTCTCCTGGGCGCGGCGCAACCGCTCCGACCTCATCCGCGTGCCTGAATACCAGCCCGGCCGCGAGAAAGCCACCAGAATCGAACTCCGCTCTCCGGACCCGGCCTGTAACCCCTACCTCTGCTTCAGTGTCATCCTGGCCGCGGGCCTGGCGGGCATGGCCGAGAAGCTCGAACCGCCCGAGCCGGTGGAGGAGAACGTCTTTGAGATGACCGCGGAAGAGAGAGCCGGCCGGGGCATCCGCACCTTGCCGGGAAGCCTGGCCGAGGCGCTGGCTCTGACGGAGAAGAGCAAGCTGGTGCGGGAATGCCTGGGCAAGCATGTCTTCGATAGCTTCATCCAGAACAAGACGATCGAGTGGGACCGCTACCGCACTCACGTGACCGACTACGAGATCAAACGCTACTTGCCCCTCCTGTGAGGGCAGCGACGCCTGGGCCTTTCTGTCATTGCGAGGAGACCGCCGAAGGCGGACGACGAAGCAATCCCGAAAGACCCTGATGAGATTGCCACGTCCCGATTGCATCGGGACTCGCAGTGACGAGATGGACACAAAACCAGGTGAGGGGAAGTGATGCGCTATCTGCGGGTTGGCCTGGCCCAGATCAACTGCACCGTAGGCGACATCGAGGGCAACGCCCGCAAAGTGCTGGAGTACATCCAGAGGGCGCGCGAGCAGGGTGTTGAGTTGGTCGCCTTCCCCGAGTTGGCCCTCACCGGCTATCCTCCTGAAGACCTCCTCCTGAAGCCTCAGTTCGTAGCTGAGAACCAGCGCAAGCTCGCGGAGCTTCTTCCCGCCACCGCGGGGCTGACAGCGGTGGTTGGCTTCGTGGACTCAGACGGCGATATCTACAACGCCGCTGCCGTCCTGCACCACGGCGAGCTCAGCGGCGTCTACCGGAAGAGCTATCTGCCCAACTACGGAGTCTTCGACGAGAACCGCTACTTCCAGGTGGGCAGCGAGGCGCCCGTTTTCCTGCGCGACGGCATGACCCTGGGCGTCAATATCTGCGAGGACATCTGGCACCCTTCGGGCCCGACCTTGCTCCAGGCCCAGGCCGGCGCCGAGGTGGTCGTCAACATCAACGCCTCCCCTTACTATATGGGCAAGCGCGATTTCCGGGAGAAGATGCTGGCCACCCGCGCTGTCGACCAGGTGATGATCGTCACTTATACCAACATGGTGGGTGGCCAGGATGAGCTGGTGTTCGATGGCGCCAGCGTCATTTTCAACGAGAAGGGCGAGCTGGTGGCTCGCGGCAAGCAGTTCGAAGAAGATCTGGTGGTGGCCGACCTGGACGTCGATTCCGTGTTCCGCTACCGCCTGCACGACCCGAGGCGACGCCAGGAGATACGGCAGGCTGAGAGCCGGCGGGATAAGGTCCCGCGCATCAGCCTCAGACCCGTCCCGGAGTCCCGACGCGTCGGGACTCCGCTGTCCCTGACCAAACCTGCCTTGCTCGAGGGCGCCGCCGAGGTCTACGGCGCTCTGGTAATGGGCACCAGGGACTATGTCCGGAAGAACGGCTTCCGCAAGGTGCTGATCGGCCTTTCGGGTGGGATTGACTCGGCTATGGTGGCTGTTATCGCCGTTGACGCCCTTGGTCCATCTCAGGTGGTGGGCGTCTCTATGCCGTCGCGGTATACGTCGGAAGCCAGCAAGGTTGACGCGCAGGCGCTGGCCCAGAATCTGGGAATGGAGCTGATAACCATTCCCATGGAGGACATCTTCAAGAGCTATCTCAGTACCCTGGGACCCGTCTTCCAGGGGGTGGCCCCCGATACTACGGAGGAGAATATCCAGGCCCGCATCCGGGGCAACCTGCTGATGGCCCTGTCCAACAAGTTCGGCTGGCTGGTGCTCACCACGGGTAACAAGAGCGAAATGGCCACGGGCTACGCTACTCTGTATGGGGATATGGCCGGCGGGTTTGCGGTGGTGAAAGACGTTCCCAAGACACTGGTCTACGAGCTGGCAGAGTATCGCAATCAAAGAGACGGCAAGCCCGTTATTCCCCGGAGTATCATTGTTAAGGAGCCAACCGCCGAGCTGAAGCCCAATCAGCGCGATGTGGATAATCTGCCTCCCTACCCTGTGCTCGATCCCATCCTCAAGGCCTATGTGGAAGAGGATAAGTCCCTGTCGCAGATTGTGGGCATGGGATTCCCCGAGGAGACGGTCAAGAGGGTTATCACACTGGTGGACAAGAGCGAGTACAAGCGCAGACAGGCACCCCCCGGCCTCAAGATCACCCCGCGGGCCTTCGGGCGGGACCGCCGCCTGCCGATTACCAATCGCTTTCTGGGCGCTGAAACAAGGAAGTAAGGGGGGTGCGCGCACGTAACATTATGACCAAGACGCTTGGCACGCATTCCGCCACCTTGTCACCCCGAGCGACGTCGAGGGGTCTACTCTGATCCGGTGCCCATGAGTCTAGGGTACAGGTGACAGGCAGTGGAGATTCCTCGACAGGCTCGGAATGACAGGGGGTGTGGCTCGGAATGACAAACGCGGGCCGAGGAAGGGAGTAGCGCGGGATTCAAAGGAGGAGAGGTATGCCACTGGCTCAAATCACCCTGTTTGCGGGAAGAACGGAGGAGATGAGGGGGGAGCTGATACGGAGAGTAACCGATACCATAGTGGAGGTGCTTCACTGTCCCAGGGAAGCGGTCACCGTGGTGCTTCAAGAGATACCGAAGACCAACTGGGGCGAGGCGGGAGTCCCCGCGTCGAAGAAGAGCTGAGTGATGACAGAAACGGGCTCTTTTTGGCTGGAAAGCCTTATTGTGCTAGAATCGTTCCAGGATTCTCATTATTGACAAGGGGTGGAAGCAGTGCATACATTTGATAGAGCCAAGGTAATAGTGGTGCGGGGGGTCCGCTCTCTGGCTTTCTGGCTGGTGCTCGGTGCCGTAGTCGGTGTGCTTTTCATCGTGGGAGCCGCGGGACGGCCGGCTGTAGGACTGATCAAGATACCGGTAGCCATATCTTCCATTGAGCAGACCCAGGACATCGTTCGCATGATGAAGTACTCCAGGGATTCGAGGGACATCAGGGCGGTGGTGCTCCAGATAGACAGCCCCGGCGGCTCCGCCGTTCTGCTGGAGGAGATTTACCTGGCGCTGACTGACTTGAGGCGGGTCAAGCCGGTGGTAACCACAGTGGACACCATGGCCCTCAGCGGCGGATATTTGATTGGAGTGGCTGCAGACTCCATCTATGTCAAGCCCACCTCCATGATTGGCAACATAGGGGTGTGGATGAGCCTGCAGGAACAGGACGAACTCACCGATGACGTACTGCCGACGGGGCCTTACAAGTTGAGCGGCTTGGCGCTGCGAGACGCGGCCAAGATGCTCGAAATGGTGAAGGAGGGCTTCGTAGGAGAGGTGATGAAGGAGCGGGGAGACCGGCTGAAGATGACCAAAGAGGACGTCTCTCAGGGAAAGATATATCTGGGGCTCGAAGGCGTGAAGCTCGGCCTGGCGGACAAGATCGGGAGCACCGATGATGCCATAGCCGGGGCGGCGAAGCTGGCTCG
The DNA here is from genome assembly GCA_016844565.1 of Dehalococcoidia bacterium. Taxonomy (GTDB): domain Bacteria; phylum Chloroflexota; class Dehalococcoidia; order JAENJB01; family JAENJB01; genus JAENJB01. Next base: position 2,077 of record JAENJB010000068.1, on the reverse strand, counting down.
GGTGGCGAACTACAGCGTGGTGGACGTTGCCGAGAAACTGGACATCTCGCTCAGTTTGCCTTTTTTCTTCTTCAAAGGTGACGCGCCTCCCGTAGAGGACAGGGGAGCGCCGGCGCGGGACCCGGCGCCGCGATTCTATTATCTCTATCCTGACTCCAGAGAGGCCCTGAGATGAGAAGCAAGCTGTGGCTTGGACTGGCGGCGTTTGTACTGGCCGCCGTGGTGACCTCCGCCGCCTACTATCGGGGAGTGTACCGCGCCCCCGGAATCGAGCCCTTCGCCTATGAAGCGATAGAGATTCGAGGATTGGCTCCCGGAGGGTTCACCGATACGCCCAAGAAGACCGAGGGGCGCGCCATTATCGACCTGAGTTATGACAACAACTTCACCCCGCCCGAGGCGAACCTCCTGACCCTCCGCCTGGCCACCAGGGGCCTCAGCATCGAGTACTTTGAGAAGGAAAAACGTGACCCGGACAATAAGGAAATCAAGCTCAAGGACAAGCTCAAGGATGCCAGTGCCATGGTCATCATCGCTCCCAAGAAAACTTACGTGGATGAGGACCTCACTGCCATAAAGGACTTCGTGAAGAATGGCGGAAGGCTGCTGCTCATCGGCGACCCCTCCCGCGAAAGCCAGATAAACCGCGTCGCGGTCCTCTACGGCCTTGTTTTTGACAGTGGCTACCTTTTCAACCTGAAGGAGAACGAGAACAACTATCGCGATGTCTTCTTCACCGACTTCAAGAGCAACAAGATAACCGCCGACCTGAAAAGGATCGTCCTTTTCACCGCCGGCTCCGTCAGCTCCAACGACCGCGGAATTGTCTTCGGCGATGAAAACACCCGCACCACGCTTGAGACCCCAGCCAGCCGGCTCAGCCCGCTCGCCCTTGCCGAGGGGGACAAGGTGCTTGCCCTCCATGACCTGACCTTCCTGAGCGAGCCTTACAGCAGCCTGGCGGACAATAACCGCCTGATATCCAACATCGCCGACTGGCTCGCCGAAGGGCGCGCCCTCACGCCGCCCGGGGACGGGGACGAGAAGGCCAAGAACAACACCGCCTCCTAGCCGCTTGGCTGCATACTCGTAGGGGCACGGCGTGCCGTGCCCGCAATCAATGTAGGGTGGGTTAAGGCCGCGAAGCGGACGAACCCACCGCATTGTCCATGGGTGACGTGGTGGGTTAGCGCACCCGCGCATCCGGTCAGTCCGCCCCTGTGCGCTTAACCCACCCTACTCGTCTCTGTGCGGAGGAGCTTCCATCGGGCCTCGACAGATCGCCTATGTTGACCTGACCGGCAGGTCGGTCTTCGTCTCCTCCATACCAGAGGAGGTGCGCCGCCTCTACTTGGGCGGGCGGGGCATCAATATGTATCTCCTCTATAGCCGTCTCCGCCGCGGAGCAGACCCTCTCGGCCCGGACAATGTTCTCGTATTCGGCGCCGGCATGCTGGTGGGGACCGCCGCACCTTCCGCGGCGCGGGTCAATGTCTCCGCGCGCTCACCTCTGAGCGGTTTTCTGGGCGACAGCAACGTGGGTGGCTTCTGGGGTGCGGCCTTGCGGTCCGCTGGCTTCGACCACCTGGTGATCGAAGGGAAAGCTTCCGTGCCTACCTATCTGTGGGTCCACGATGGCCGGGTGGAGTTCAGGGACGCCTCCCACCTCTGGGGACGCGATGCCATCGAGACGCAGGAACTCCTCCGGCAGGAACTGAAAGACCCTCAGGTGCGCTTCGCCTGCGTGCGTCACGGCCACAAGAACTCCGCCGGACGCACCGGCATGGGGGCGGTGATGGGCTCGAAGAACTTAAAAGCCATTGTGGCCCAGGCGACCGGTTCCATAGAGGTAGCCCATCCGCGACAGTTGCTCGATCTCAGGCAAGCGGCCCACCTCAGATGCACGCAGCGGAAGACCCTCCAGCTACTCAGCCGCTACGGCACCGCTATGCTGGTGGACGCCCACCAGGGCATAGGCAACCTGCCGGTGAGGAACAACCAGCGCAACCAGATGGAGGAGGGGGTCTGGGAGGGGCTCAGCATCAAGAGCTTGATGAAGCACAGTTTCAAGATGAAC
>JAENJB010000067.1 GCA_016844565.1 Dehalococcoidia bacterium | reverse complement strand
GGTCGTCCACCAATCTCCCCACAAGACGCTGCAGCCTCTCCCGCATCTCATTGGCAGCCTTGTTGGTGAAGGTCACCGCCAGGACACGGCGGGGGCTGATACGCCACACCTTGACCAGGTTGGCAATGCGGTGGGTGATGACCATCGTCTTGCCGCTGCCCGGGCCAGCCAGAACGAGCAGCGGGCCTTCAATAGCTTCGACGGCTTCTCTCTGGGGAGGATTGAGGGGGCTAAGAATATCGTCGGTCATCGAAAGAAATTATAGCACATTGGCCTTTGGTTGGGCTTCGAAGGAGCTTGTTGGTGGCGCCGCGACCCTAGCCCGCCCCGACCCCTGGCTCATTACCGATGGGCCGCTCTGCTTCCTCGGCCTTCTGAGGTCAGCTGTCACACCAGCTTTCGAGCCAGTATGCCCGTCAGCCCCAGGTCCCTTATCCGGCGGTGAATACTGGCGACATCGTTGGTATACAGTCCCTCCCGCTTCATCCGCTCGAAGTACGCCTCATGGGCCATGGAATATCCGCGGTTCCGGTGCTGCGGAGATTGCATCATCTCCCCGGTGAAACTAACGAAATCACCAATGGTGGTCTCCCGTGGCAAGGTCCAGAGCGTCTTCTTCAACGCGGCCCGCACGGCATTGTGGCCCGCCACCAAGCCGGTCACTATCGCCTCGGTGATGCCGCCCAGAGGCCCTGCCTTAACACCAGCCACGAAAAGATTACCGAAATCTCTGCAGCGCAGAGTGTCCTCCCTCGGCGCCATGGATACGCCGTTAATCTTGTTCCCGCTGCCCGCGGCGATGGGGTTCTCAATGACAGCACGTTCCAGGCCGGGTATGCTACGCAATTGCCCGGGGGGAATTGCGCCATTTCCTATGCACTTGGCGGCGATACCTATGTCCACCAGATTCAGCCGCTCCATTTGCCGTGCCGTGCGGATGCCGCCGATTTGATACATCAGGCTGTGGTCAATCATCTCTTTTGGCAGAGGAATCGAGATTGCTCCCTCCTTCTCCAAACGGTCGCGAAGAACCGGGTCAAGGCTCGACTTGTGCAGCGTAAAGGCCGATTGCAGAGTCCCGGGCGTGCCGTCAGGACGATGACGCGCATACTCCGGGACCCCTGCCTTGGTCGCAATGCTCACGCGGTCTCCGAAAGTAGGGCAGCGGTGAGTGACACACATCGCGCATCCCCCGCCGTATTCGTTGCACACTTTGACTCCCCCCGTGTCTCCGCTGCAGTCCACAAAGGCATCACCTTCCACACTCTCACCCTTGCTGTGGACAACCGCCTTGATGACACCGCCTTCTCTGACAACATCGACTGCCCGACTTTGCAGGCGAAGGTCCACCCCCATGTCGCTCAGCAGCCGGCGCACCACCGGCTCGACCAGAACGGTGTTGTAAACGTAGGCATGATCCTCATCGACGATGTGACCGCGGTGCAGGACAATGGATTCCAGCGCCTCGAAGATATCCCCTCCTCCCAGAGCCTTCGCCTCCTCTGCAGCCACCAGCTTGCCGTTGTTGTTCATCACCCCCGCCCTTATGCCGCTGGCAACCACGAAGTCCGTACGCTCCAGCAGCACAACCTCGGCCCCGGCTTTGGCTGCCGCGACCGCGGCACCGCACCCGGCAAAACCGGCCCCCACAATGACCACCCTCGGTCTGTTCACCGTGCGTCCCTCACTCGATCCACAGCCAACCAGTCACCTACCGTGACGAACTGAAATGGCGGTCCAACAACCGCGACAAACAGTGCCTATTCCAGGGATGCGCTTCTAAAGCTAATCAATTCTGAGAACCTCCCTTATCAGACGCTGATTGATGCGGCTTGATCCAAACGAGGTCATCAGCTTTATCCCCAACGATGAATTCCCTAAATTCCTTTATGGGTTCACCTTCCATTAAGAAGATGATCTCTAAACGGTAAACACCAGCCGAGAGTTCTACTGGGCCTCTAATCTTATCCCCAAGTACAATAGCTTTCTTCTTCTTATCATCCCACATAGCGACCATAATGCTTGTAGACCAACTGAAGGTTGGAGGTAAGGCAATCCGCCAAGAACCAGCCTCCGTAGGGTCATCATCAGAGTAAATTCTGGCGTGCATAATAGGTATCGTCACTTTAGCTGTTTCTGATATTCGGAATGATGCTGAAAGACTTGCTATTGTATCTCGCCTAACTCCTAGTTTCCTCCAGAAAGACTTTTCACCTAATGGTGGATTCTTCAAGAATATTACTAAAGCTCTTTCCTGATTTCTCACATGTCTATCGTAATCCCTCAGCAACTCAGGGCGACCTAACATCATTTGGAACACACTTGGTGCGCCCATTGCCAACCCCCACCCCGCCAAGATAATACCAACCCATTCCCAGTTATCAGGGAATCGGCCAAAGACACCAACAAAGGCAAGGATAAGAATCGCAAGGGCAGATAGAATGATGATAAGCGAAAATCCCATGCCTCTATTCTCCCACTTGCGTGCAGTATATGATCCCGGATTGTTCACACGGACGTAAGACTATCAGATTCCTTGCTCTTAATCCAGAGGCTCCTCTCGTAGCCAGAGGGCTGAAACACCCTCTACACGCCGCGACTGTCCACCAGCACCACGGAGGTCTCGATCTGGCGCTCGGGGATCGACCAGTACTTCCCGAGCAAGCGGTCCTTTTCCTCTGTGGATACGAGGCGGAAGCCGTGCTTTTCATAGAAGCGGACCGCCCAGGTTGCCGCCGCCCAGGTGCCAACCAGGAGCGGGCGAGCCGTTTGCGCGCGAAGACCGGAGAGGAGCTTCCCCCCGATGCCGCGTTCTTGTTTGCCAGGGCAGACATAGGCATGCCTGATGAGAGATACATCCTGGACCTGTTGCAGTCCCATCACCCCGACCAGATCACCACCCTCCTCACATCCCCAGAAGACGACGCCCTCTTCTATCTCATGCCGGAGTTCATCTTCGGACATGTACGGCTCACTCCAGCGGTCAGCAGGGATGACGCCCTTATACGCCAGGGCAGCGTCATTGATGATGGTGTGGATGGCCTCGAAGTCCTGGCTATTGCACAGACGAATCATTTCCGGTAATGCTGTTCCAGCTCAGAGATATATGTGGCTCCCACCCTGTCTGCATTCTGAGCCAGCCAGTCGCTGAGCCGCGTCTGTCCGGTAGGAGGCCCGCCGGAGACCAGCAGGTTGGCCATCAACCCGCCTACCTCGTCCCGGGTGAGAACAACATCTTCGAGCAGCCATCCGATAAATTGAGAGAGTAGAAACGCCAGCTCAGGAGGCAGATGAATAATTCGCGCGCGGCTATGGGCCTTTTCGGCGATGAGATGGACCAGCCCATCGAAGGTGTATATCTCCGGACCGGCGGCATCCATGATTAAGTTGTCACTTCTGCTGGCAGCGCTGACCGCTATCTCCGCCATATCCTCGACAAAGACCGGCTGAAGGCGGTAGTCGCCGGCGCCGGGGACAGCGAATACCGGAATCCGCCTCAGGAGCCAGGCAATGTTGTTGATGAGGATGCCCTCCGTCCCGAAGACCACCGTCGGCCTGACGATGGCATAAGAAAGCCGGGAATCGATAATGGCCTTCTCCAGGATGCCCTTCCCTTTGAAATAGGGAAGGGGAGAGTCCGCCGAGGCATTGGTGATGCTGAGATGGACTATCCGACGAACACCCGCGTTTTCGGCGGCCCTGATAAGGATCTTCGTGTTCTCGACGGCTTTCTCGTAGGTGGTGCGGCCGTGCGGAAAGCGCACCCAGTAGGTATTGTAGAGGACGGTCGCGCCCTGCAAGTTTCTCGTCAGCTCGTCCGGCCTGTCGAAATTCAGAGGAGCTGCGCTCACACGGCCGCCGAAGGGGTCGGGACGGTCCGGATGCCCGGTGAGCGTCCTGACCGTTTTCCCCATAGCCAGAAGCCGGCGTGTGATGTACTTGCCGGTGTAGCTGAACGCTCCCGTCACCACATTCAGCTCAGACATGAACCTCTCACCCCTTCTCTGCGCTCAGGGCTAGCTCTGCCCTCTGTCCTTGAGAAGGAGAGAGGGCACTAAATTCTTAAGAGTACCTGACGGCCTTCTTCAACGCCCCGATGGCTTGCCCATAGGCCACGAGGCCAGGGGGTCTTTGGAAGCGACGGCAACCAGCGGCTTCTCGTCGGTGATGACCCTCTTGCCCTGGGCCAGCCGCGAGCGCAAGTGCTTCGGCAGGAGAAAGAGACCCTCATGGGTGAAGCCGTCGTAGTACCTCAGCCCCTCCCCCACCCTCGCCTCAAGCCGTTCCTCCACATCCCGGGCGGACAGAAAGGCCGGGTCGATGTGCGATGACGCTATGGTGAAGCCCCAGGCAGTGCCAAAAGAAGGAACAAATACATGATACGGGCAGAGCAGCGGAAAAACCGTGGCCAGAGTCTTGTTGATGGCTACAAAGACGCGGAAGTCCAGCCAGGACGCCGGGCCCGACTGCACCACCAGAAGGCCACCGGGGTTCAGCCTCTCCTTTGCCAGACGGTAGAACTCCTGCGTGTAGAGCAAGCAGGCAGGCCCCTCCTCCACCGGGTCGGGCAAATCAAAGATGAGGACATCGAAGCGCTCTTTCCCATCGGCCAGATATTTGCGAGCGTCCTGGTGCAGCACCTCAGCCCTCTTATCCTCAAAGGCCCCCTGGTGCCACGAAGGCAACCATTCGCGGGATAGGGCCACCACCTCGTCATCGATATCCACCATCACTGCCCTGGCGACCGTCCGGTGCCGCAACACCTCCCGCAGCGTCGCCCCTTCGCCTCCTCCCGCGATGAAGACCGTCTTCGGCTCAGGATGAGAGACCATGACCGGATGGACCAGCGCCTCGTGGTAAATGAACTCGTCCTTCTCACTGGACTGAATCTTGCCGTCCAGCACCAGGCAACGGCCGAGACCAGGCGTCTCGATTATATCAACAGACTGGAACTTGCTCCGGCCCGAGTAGAGCACTGTCTTGACGCGGTGCGATTGCACCAGGTCACGGGAGACAGCGTCGTGGAACCACTTGCCGGCCATGTTCAGCGAGGGATACCGACCGCCTGGTCTTCCTGAACCGCAGGCGGCGATGGGATGAGTCCCCGCGGGTATTCCGTTACTGAACTCTCCCTCGGCTGGAACTGCTGCACCAGATAGTCCGCTCCACGGCGGGGCTCCACCCTGGTCCCGCAGGTGAAGACGTCGGCGGCCGCATAGGAGTGCTCCGGCCAGGTATGAATCGAAAGATGGGATTCGGCGATGACCACCACCCCACTCACCCCCTGAGGACTGAAGCGGTGAAATGACTCCCCGAGTATGGTGCTGCCCGTCTCTCTGGCCGCCGCCATAAGGGTCTCGCGCACAAACTCAAGGTCGTTGAGCTTGCCGGGATCGCAACCTTCCAGCTCGATGAGTAAGTGCTTGCCTAGCGCATTCAAATCACCTATCCCCCATTCCAGCCACCTATATTCCCAATCCCTGGTAAAGACGGTCGAAATCGAAAGACTTCTCCAGGCCCTCAATGAACCGCTGGGCCTTTTCCTTGCCCCTGAACCTGGCCTCCGCCAGGGCTGATTGCAGGATTTCGATGGCGCCGGCGCTGTCCTGTTTGACCAGGAGAACGGGCACCTTCTTTTCCTGCGCTCTCTGAGCCACCATGTCTACCGGTCTCGTGTCACCGGTCAAAACCAGGCAACGGACCGACGTATTGAGAGCCCCCAGATGAACATCGGGGCGCTCACCGCGGGAGATTACCGCCTTGTTTCCCATTCTGCCGAAGTAGACCACGCCGGCGTCGATGGCAAAGGCGTTCACCATGACGTTCTCCACCAGCGCGTCCATGCCTCCGGCGGTGCCAATAACCTCCGCCCTGAGCCGCTCCGCTATCTCCGCCACCGACAACCCCATGAGCCCGCGGTCTTCCTGAACAATGGCTAAGGAACTCAGCCCGTCTGTCATCTTGGACACTGCCTCCTGGACTGCCTTCAGCCTCACGACAGGCACCTTGTTGACCACCAGGCCAAGCGCCGGCACGCCAAACTTGCGAACGCTGTCGGCTAGCTGACCCCACGGCAGGCCCACACAATAAGAGATAACCGGCAGGAGCTTTGCTCCCAGAGACCGGGCAATCTCCTGATTCAGGCGCTCCTCCTCACCATTCCCCCACATCCCGCTGAGACCTTCAACGAGAAGAACGTCCTTGCCACCGGATGCCACCTGGAAAGCTTTCTTGACCTCAGAAAGCGATGGGGGAGAAACAAAAAGCGTATTTGCCGCCTCTTTCAGGCCCAGGAGTTCCCTGATGGCGGAGGCGTCCCGGCTACCCTCAGCACCGTCCCGGGCGACCCTCAGATACCCGACTGTCTTGCCCTTCCCCTGCAGCTTCCTGCCAAGAGCGGCACAGAGGGCGGTCTTCCCGGCCCCGGTCTCGGAAGAGATCACATATACTGCTATCATGGCCGTCTCCTTCCATGAAACCAGCCCCAATCGGGGGGCCTGTCAGGCAAGCCCCAATTATAGCACAAATATCGGGAAGTCCTAGCTGGGAGATTCCTGCGAAAATGGCTCCAGCCGGATTGTCATTGCGAGCCCTTCGCCGAAGGCTCAGAGCCTGCCCTGAGCTTGCCGAAGGGGAGAGGGTGTACCCATTGAAGAAGCATCCCCCTCTCTCCAACTCTCCCCCT
>JAENJB010000066.1 GCA_016844565.1 Dehalococcoidia bacterium | reverse complement strand
TACCTCAGTGGCGAAGACCGTCCTCAGATTATCCCCACCGGGGCCGGGAGCATGGAACAGGCGCTCCGTCACCGTGTTGCTAATCTTCCGGTGGACCCCCTGCACCTCGCCCCGAGGATTGAGGAACAGGATGGAGTTATACATCGCCCCCCAGCAGTTCTTGTCCCGCTCATTTATCCCGATGGTCACATAGGCGCCGGCCTTCTTGGCCGCCCTGCCCAGCGCCTCCACCTCAGGACCCGGAACCTCAACGGAGTGCCTCAGGTATTCCGCCCAAAGCTCGTGATAGTCCTTCAGAACGGACGTGCCCATGCAGAATACCACGTGGGGATGGCCCGGCAGGAAGCCCTCTGGGAAGACGATCAGCCTGGCTCCGTTCCTGCCCGCTTCATCAATAAGACTGACCGCCTTATCCAGGGATGCCTTCATGTCGAACCATCCGGGCGCGTCCTTTAGCACCATGCCTGCCTGCACCGCCGCCACCTTGACCTTCGGATAGCACTCGTAATCAAACATCTACCGCCCTCCTTGTATTCCGTGTCGGCCGCTGCTCCTATACTCTCCCCCCTTGCGGGGGAGAGTTAGAGAGAGGGGGCTCACTCCGCCACGGGCACCCTCTCCCTCGCCCTCTCCCGTCAAGGGAGAGGGAAGGACCGCCGAACTCTCACTTCTTCACAGACCTTGCCAGTACCCCTGACAGGCCCGCCGCTGCAACCCGCTCCTTGACCAGGGCCACGTCTTCGGTGTACAGACCGATCTTCTGCATCCTCTCCCAATACTCGCCGCGGGCCATGCGGTAGACCCCCTTCAGCGCCTCCCCAGTCTCAAGCTTCTTCGTTACAAAGGCCATGAAATCCCCTATGGCCAGGCTGCGCGGCAGCACCAGGGGCTGCTCCACCCCGAAGGCCTGCCGTGCCGCATTGTGTCCCGCCAGGTAGCCGGTGATGATTACGCCATCGACCGAAGTCTGCCCCGACTTCTCGCCGGCGCAGAAGAGATTCTCGAACCCCTTCACTTTCAGGGAGATATCCCTGGATGCTATGCCGATGTGTCCGATGTGGTTCCACTTGCTGGCTCGCGGGTCCTCCACCTGGACGTTCTCGAACCCCGGCACCTTGCGGAAGTTGTCCTGCTCCATGTAGACCAGCCCGAAGCACTTGGCCACCGGACCGATATCGGCCAGAATGATGTTCTCCACGAAGTCCCGGCTGCGCTGCCCGCCCATGATTTTCATCCTGTCATAGTCCACCAGTTCCTTAGGCAGAGGGACTATGACCAGGCCTTCCTTCTCTATCCTGGCCTTCAACTCCGGCGCCAGGGTGTCCTTGAAAAGGGTCACGGCCGAACTCAGCATTCCCGGGGTGCCGTCAGGCCGGACACGGGAAGCTGTTTTCCCGCCGGCCTTTTCCACCACCCCGACGCGGTCTCCATAGGCGAAGCACCTCACCAGGCACATCACACACCCTTTGCCGTATTTGTTACAGACGGCGATGCCCCCACGGGTGCCGGTGCAGTCCACAAAGGCGTCCGCTTCTAACAGGCGCCTATCTTCCAATCTTCCAGTTTCACCGCACGCAGCCGGCCATTCTCCTTCACCACATCCACTACCCGCATCTCCAGGATGACCTTCACCCCACTCTGCTCCACGGTCTTCCTGATAGCCGGTTCAGCCCGTCCGGCGTCGTAGAGGTAGCCGTGCTTGGCAGCATCGGGAAAAGGGACATGGTCATGCAGTTTCACTGAGGCCAGGGTGTCGAAAAGCTCGCCCCCTCCCAGAAACCTCAACTCGTGCTGGCCGACAAGCCATCCGTTCCCATTGGTCTCCCCCGCCCTGACCGCCACGCCGATGAGCATGTCGGTCCTCTCCACCAGGGTGACCTCCGCCCCCGCCTTCTTCGCCGCGACAGCCGCGCCGCAACCCGATAGTCCGCCGCCAACTACAATTACTCTAGCCATGATACCCCCTTCAAGGTGTTCATTCAGTCATCCGCTGGTTGTCCCCTCTCCCTTGACGGGAGAGGGTTAGGGTGAGGGTGCGTGCTGCACATCGGTCCCCCTCTCTCTAACTCTCCCCCGCCAGGGGGGAGAGGATACACCTTCTAGACCATCCGGCTGGACATGACGCCTGCCAGTCCAGCATCTTCAACGCGCTTTCTGATCCGGTTCACATCCGGGGTGTAAAGGCCCGTCTCCTGCATTTTCTCCCAGTACTCGCCCCGTGACATGACGTAAGACGCTTTCCTCTGCCCCTCCCCGGAGCCATACCTCTCGGTCGAGTAGGCTATCCAGTCGCCGATAGCCAGGCTCGTGGGCAAAGCGAGAGGTGCCCGGCGCGCGGCACGTCTGGCCGCGTTGTGGCCTGATAAATAGCCGGTAAGCATAGCAGCATCGACGCTGGTCTCGCCTGCCTTGTCACCGGCGCAGAAGAGATTCTCGAACCCATCCACCTTCAAAGAGTTGTCCCTGAAGGCCATGGCAATCGCGCTCACATGGCCGGTCCTGGCCGAGCCGGGATGCTCGATATGAACATTCTCGAAGCCTGGTATCCTGCGCAGTTCCACCAGTGACACGTTGAGGAAGCCGAAAATCTTGGCCACCGGCCCAATGTTTCCTATGATAAGGTTCTCCACGAACTCTCTGGAGCGCCCGGCGCCCATGCTGCCAAGTTTGGAGAGGTCAACCAGCTCAGGCGGTACCGGCACCCACATCAGCCCTTCGCGCTGCAACTTCTCCTTGAGCCACGGCGCCAGGGTGTCCTTGTAGACCGACAGGCCGGTGCTGATGCGCCCCGGCGTCCCATCGCCCCTGATGCGATGCCACTCCTTTCCTCCTGCTTTCTCCACCATACTCACCCGGTCACCGAAGCTGCAGCATCTGATGAGACACATCACGCATCCCTTTCCATACTTGTTGCAGAAAGCGATGCCGCCGCGCGTCCCGGTGCAGTCGACAAAAGCCTCGCCTTCCACCAGGCGGCCGTCTTCCAGCTTAATGGCCCGGAGCCAGCCCCTCTCCTTCACCACATCCACAGCGCGGCTCTTCAAATGGACCACTATTCCGGCATCCTGCAGGGTCTTTCTGAGGCGCGGCTCAATGAGCCCGGTGTTGAAGATGAAGGCGTGTTTCTGCGCATCGGGGAACTTCACGCCCTCGTACATCTTGATGGAGTCCATCAGCGCCCCGAGCTCTCCACCGCCCAGGAAATTGAGCTCATGCTGCCCGGCGAACCAGCCGTTGCCCCGGGTATCCCCTGTCCGCACCGCCACCCCGGCGAGCATGTCGCTCCTCTCCAGCAGGGTCACCTCGGCGCCCGCTTTCTTTGCCGCCAGCGCCGCCCCGCATCCAGCCAGGCCGCCCCCGACTACAACAACTCTAACCATAGCTATTCCGCCCTACTCCTCAGTGAGTCGTTTTGTCATTACCTCGATCGCCTCCGGCACGGCTTGTCATTGCGAGCCCATCCTCCCGATGAAATCGGGATCGGGAGGGCGAAGCAATCTCCGGGCCCCTGCGATGCAGAACCGTGTGAGATTGCTTCGTCGCTTCGCTCCTCGCAATGACGGCTTGGGTTGAAGGCATTTTCATCCTTCGTGGTGTCCCGACATGTCGGGACGGCTCTGGGGCCGGAATGACAGTTTCGCGGGGGTCTCATTCCTATGACACCGCGCGAGAGAAAAGGCCCTCGATACCGGCCGTCTTCATCCTCTGCTCGATCTCCGGCACGTTCTCAGTATACAGACCGGCCTTCTGCATCCTCTCCCAGTAATCTCCCCTGGACATCGGGTAGGTCTTCACCAGGCCATCCTCGCTACTGTGTTTCTCCTTCACAAAGGCTATCCAGTCGCCTATCGCCACCTGGCGCGGTAGGACCACCGGCTCGTGGCCGGAGGCTATGCGAGCAGCATTGTGCCCCGCCACATAGCCGCTCACTATCGCTCCGTCAACACTGCCGTTGCCGGCCTTCTCTCCCCCTGCCAGCAGGTTCTCGAAGCCCTCCATCCGCAGGGAGTTGTCGCGTACCGCCATGGTTACAAACCCCACATGATTGAACCGGGAGTACATGGGGTTTTCCATCTCCACGTTCTCGAATCCCGGAATCTGCCGCAGCTTCTCCAAATGCATGTACACCATCCCGAAGCCTTTGGCCACCGGGCCGATGTCCCCGAGGATGACGTTTTCGATGAAATCGCGGGAGCGGCCGGCGCCCATCAGTTTTAGCTTGGTCCGGTCAATGAGGTGTGGCGGCATCGGGAGTTTGACCAGCCCCTCCTTCTCGATGCGCTGCTTGAGCCAGGGCGCCAGCGTGTCCTTGAACATGCATATCCCCGCTCCGAGCTGCCCGATGGTCCCATCAGGGCGGTGCAGGTTCACCATCCTGGCCCCGGCCCTCTCGGCCAGGCCCAGCCGGTCGCCGAAGGCAACGCATTTCACCAGACAGAGCACGCACCCCTGACCGTACTTGATGCAGAAGCTCAGGCCGCCCCGGGTGCCGGTGCAGTCGACAAAGGAGTCCCCCGCCACCCGGCTGCCATCCTCGATCTTAATCGATAGCACCCGGCCGCCCTTCTTCTCCACATCGATGACCCGGCTTTCATAGCGCACCTTCACCCCAACCTTCTCCACCACCTTCCTGAGACCGGGCTCGGCGAGGCCGGCATGGTAAATGTAGCTCTGTCCGCCGCCGTCCGGGAAATGCACGTTCTCATGCAGCTTTATGGAGTCAAGCATCTGGAAGAGGTCGCCGCCGCCCATGAGGCGCAACTCATGCCGTGCCACGAACCAGCCGTTCCCATTGGTCTCCCCCGCCCTGCTGGCCACGCCCAGGAGCATGTCCGTTCTTTCCAACAGGGTGACCTCCGCCCCCGCCTTAGCGGCCGCGATGGCAGCGCCGCATCCGGAGAATCCCCCGCCAACAACAACTACTCGGGGCATAACAGTGCCTCCATTCTACGGGAAAATAGGCCTACCCGTTAGCGGTAGGTCATGGAAAGCGCCGGACCAGCAACTCAGAAGGGAATCTTGCTGAGGGGCAGAATAACACCAGAAAAGGACCCTCGTCAAGAAAAGGCCAGAGAAAGACTGCGCCTTTGGCGGTGTTTCTAGGTTTCCGAAGCCAAAGACCGCCGCTGGGCCAGCCTCCGGCTCACTATGGTGATTATGGTAAGTCCCATTACCATCAAGACGGCAAAAGCTCCGATGACGGTGAACTCTCCCTCCTGATAGAGATTCAAGATGTAGTAGGACATTACCATAGACTTGGGTGTGGAAAGCATGGCCGCCAGGGAGGTCACCTTGGCCGCCAGCAGAAAGATGTAAAGGCCGCCGGCTACCAGGGAAGGAAGCATGAGCGGTATCACGATGCGACGCATTACCGAGAACAGGGAGGCGCCGCTGGTGGCTGCCGCCTCCTCAAGCTCCGCCTTGAGCTGTGCCAGGCCCGCATTGGTGAATCTGGTGGAAATCGGAAGGTAGCTCACCGTGTAGGCCAGCACCAGGATCCAGATGGTCCCATAGATAGGATTGGGGAAGAGCAGAAAAAGAATCATATAGCTGAAGCCCACGGCTATGCTCGGGAGGGTGTACGGGATAAACACCAGACCATCGAGAAGCTTGTGGCCCCTCGGCCGCCATCGTATCACTATCCAGGAGATGAGGGTGCCCAGCATCATGGCGCCGAAAGAGACCGATGTGCACAGGATGAGAGTGTTCTTGACTGAGGGGAGGAAGTCCGCCCGGTCAAATAGCTTCTCGTAGTTCGCGGTGGTGAAGAGAGAAAGTGCTTCCCTTGAGAAGGTTTGATAGAAGGGCAGAAAAGAGGCCCAGAGGAGCACAAGGAAAGGAAGGATAGCGGACACAAAAATGAAGAACATGATGAACGCGCCGCCGAACGGCCGGAGACGTCCCAGGTCGATCAATCTGGGGCGGTAGCCCTTGCCGGTTATGGTCGCGTACTTGCCCGACCGGGCCAGCACCCGTTGATACAGGACCAGGCCTGTCATGCTGAACGTGATCAGTACCATACTGAGTACGAAGGCCTCGCCGTAGGCGGGTGGGACTGACTGTCTGACCGCCAGGTAGATTTGCGTGGCGAAGACATAGATGCCCTGCCTCTGGCCCATGATAAGCGGCACATCGAAGGTGTCTATAGCGCGTACGAACTGGAGCAGGGCTACCCCTGCAAAAGCAGGAAGCGCCAGCGGCAGGGTGACGCGGAGGAAGACCCGTGCCTTGCTCCCCCCCGAGGTGGCCCCCGCCTCTTCCAGCGATGGGTCCATGGCGCGGAAGGCCGCTCCTAACAACAGAAAGGCCATGGGGGTCAGAGATAGTCCCTCCACCCACCACATGGCCGGTATGGTGTAGGCGTCGACCAGGGGCTTGCTGAAGCCGATGGAGAACCAGATCTGGTTGATGATGCCGATGCGCGGGCTGAGTATGAGTACCCAGGCGATAGCCTTTAGCAGGCCCGGCATGATCAGGGGGACGAACATCAGACCATAGGCCAGGTTCCTGAACGGAACATTGGTCCTTTCGACCAGAAAAGCTATGGTGACGGCGAAGACCATCGAGACCGCCACCGCGCCGAAGGTGAAGAGGAAGGTATCGCCGAGCGACGTCAGAATTGTGGGGTCGCGGAAGGCCTTGCTAAAGTTGGCGAGGGTAAAGCTGAGGCTGGGATCGAAGAGATTGCCCGGCCCGACCAGCTTGAAGCTATTCCAGATAAGAAAAAATAGCGGCGTCACCGCCATGACGGAGACCACGCCGGCAACGAGGATAAGCACCATCCGGCGGGAATCCAGAGGCCACCTTAGCCAGCCAGGCTTCAGTCCAGTCGCCACAGACATAGCGATAATGGCCTTCCCGTCCGGGGCCGGCGCACCGGCCCCGGACTCTTGCTGTACTGTTAGCTAGCTCTAGCTAAAGGGACAGGGCACCAGCCCGGCCGCTCAGCGCAGGCGTGTTATATCCTGCCACAGCTGTACCGACTTGGTCGAGTTCGCATCGGTCTCGACCTCCGCCGGTATCGGCACTACCTGCAGGCCCATCGCCGCATACTCCTTGCCTGTCCGAGAGATCTTCCGCGCCTCGGAACTCATGCTGGTCTCGCCCATCATGTCGGCAAAGACGGCCATAATCTCGGGCCGGGAGAAGAAATCGGCGAAGAGTTGGGTGGCAGCCGGATGGGCAGCATACTTCATGATGGCGAGGCTCCAGGTGGAGGCAGGAGCGTCGCCTATGGGGGCGATTGTAACGGGTGCTCCCTGGCGGATAAGACGGATGGTCCCGCCCAGAGAGGAGAGGAGGAATATGTCATACTCGCCGGCGACCAGGGCCACGCGAGGGGCGGTGAAGCCTCTCTCGACACGCGGCTGGGTCGCAGTCCGGACATCTTTCCAGAATTTCACAGCGCGGTCCCAGTCGAGCTTGTCCCCGTCCCTCCACATGTATGCGAACAACAGGGTAGCGCCCTCGCCCGAGGTGGACAGCATGGACTTGCCCCGCCACCGCGCGCTCATCAGGTCCTCCCATTTCTTCGGGGCCTCGGCCGCCGTCACCAGCTTGTTGTTGTAGACTGGCGCGCGAGCGGTTGCCGTATGGATGAAGTACAACTTGTGCGCTGGCTGTGGGGACATGCCCACAGCATTGGGCCAGTCGTATGGTTTGGCCAGGCCCGCTTCCATCAGCAACGGCATGTCCTGGGTAGTGGTGAAGAGCACGTCGGCGCTCTTGATGCCGGCCTTTTGCTCCTCCATCAGCCGGGCTATGGCGGCAGCCCCGGTCGGAGCGTCCCAGGCCGTAGCCTTGATGCCCGGGTACTTTTGCATGAAAAGCTTCTCGATTATCCCGTGCTCCCAGGTATTGGTCCAGATGAGCAGTTCGCCCTCCTTCTTAGCCGCCTCGTAAAGTTGCTGCTCCGCGGCGGTCATGCCACCTGTCGGAGCTGGCGCGGGAGTCGGCGCCGGAGCTGGGGAAGGCGTGGGGGCCGGCGCGGGAGCCGGCGCCTGCGGAGCAGCGCAGGCGGCAAGCAACATGGTCGAGAGAAGAAGCAGGCTCACCAGCGAGTAAAAGAGTCTCTTCATAATCATCCTCCTAAATGTCTAACTTCCGGACGTTTTCACTTGCCAGAAACCCTTATCTCCTCAATGCCGTTATCTCCCGCCAGAGTTCCACCGCCTTCGTGGAGTTCGCTTCCGTATCATACTCCGCCGTGACGGGGTCTACTTCCAGGCCCACCCGCGCATACTCCC
>JAENJB010000065.1 GCA_016844565.1 Dehalococcoidia bacterium | reverse complement strand
CCAGGCTGCTCACCACGCCGGCGATGACGGCCAGGACTACCAGGGCCACGCCGGCTGGCCAATTGGTCCTGCTCATCGGCTGGCCCCTGTCTTGAAGAGGGACAGGTACTGGGAGACAGCTTCCGCTTCCGTATGAGTCAATGTTCCCGAGAAACCGGGCATGTTCGACCTCGAGTTTATCGAGCGGGGGTTCTCAATGAAGGAGTGCAGTTCGGCCACCGTCATCCGGCCGCCTACACCGTCGAGGGGTATGCCTCCCTTGAATCCCCCTCCGGCTATCTGGTGACAGGCGATGCAGTTCGCCTCATATATGTTCCGGCCCATCTGCTGGGTGGCGGTCAGTCTGGGACCGACCTCAACAGTTACAAGGGAAGGAGGGGACGTCTTATAAGCCTGGAATGTCAGGAATACTATGCCCAGCATCAAGGCTGCTCCCCCAAACCTCAGGAGGCTGCTTACCGATATGCCCAGGGACGGGGCTTGCTGGCCCCGGTCGATGAAGGGAAGGAGCACGAGGAAGATGATAAAGAGCATCGGCACCAGGGCTATTCCCAGCCATTCGAGTTCGCCGGGGATATACTTCAGGAATTCGAAGAGGAACAGGAAATACCACTCCGGGCGGGGGACGAAATCCCGGGAGGCCGGATTGGCCACATTGCCGAGGGGAGCGCCTTCGATGATGATAAAAGTCAGGAGGATGCCCAGCGTGATCAGGATGGCTATGAGGTCCTCGAAGATGGCATCAGGCCAGAAGGGATGACCCTTCTCCTTGAACTCGTGATAGACGCGGTGGTACTCTTCCCTCTCGGTCTCGCGGGTGGAGGGCTGGGGAGTGAAGGGGCCTGTCGGGCGTTCTTGCGTCATCTTCGCCCCGTCTTCTTCTGTCCCGTGGTCGCCCTCCTCCATATCCACGGGGGCACGGACACGCCATGTTTGACCACCAGGAACAGGTGGACTCCCATCAGACTGATAGCCAGTGCTGGCAGCAGGAAGGTGTGGAAGGCATAGAAGCGAGCCAGGCTCACGGCGCCTATTTCGGTTCCACCCCTGAGCAAGGCGAGAAGAAAGCCGCCCACAAAGGGAACAGTGCCAGCCATGTTCGTACCCACAGCCGTAGCCCAGTAGGCCTTCTCGTCCCACGGCAGGAGGTATCCGGTGAAGGAAAAGCCGAGCACCAGGAGGAGCAGGACGACGCCGGTGAGCCAGGTCACCTCCCGCGGATAGCGGTAGGTGCCCAGGTAGAAGACCACTGCCATGTGCAGGACAACCACGACTACCATGGCGCTGGATCCCCAGTGGTGCAGTCCCCTCACTATCGAGCCAAACGCCACCTCATTGGTAATGTAGAGGACGCTGTCGTAGGCATGCTCCGGACTGGGTGAGTAGTTCATGGCCAGAAATATGCCCGTCAGGGCCTGTAGGGTGAAGAGGAACATGGCGACGGCGCCAAAGGTGTAGAGGAAGTTGACGCCCAGGGGTATCTTGCGCTTGAAGATGGCCTGCCACACCTGGCTCACGCCAGTGCGTTCATCCAGCCAGGAGCCGACTTTATCCATCATAGAATACCGGCAATCGTTCCTCTAGATCGGGACCTTCTCGCCGACTCCGAGGCGGAAGTCCTGGTAGTTGACCCACAGCTCGCCCTTTTCGATCTTGTGTTCCAGGGCATCCAGAGGGCGGGGTGGCGGCCCTGCCAGCACGATCCCGTCATCCATCTTGAACACGCCGCCGTGGCAGGGGCTCTTGAAGGCCTTGTCCTCAGGGTGCCACTCCACCAGACAGCCCAGGTGGGTGCACTGTGCGTTGTAGACGACGTAGTCATTGTCCGCCAGCCTCACCACCCATACGAGGCGCGTGGCTACGTCGGTCACCCAGCCATCCTTCTTGATGAGGCTCACCCTCTCCGATTTTGGCGTGCCAATCTGGAACTTTCCAACGGTGCCGAGGTTCTTCCAGTGGCCGGGAGTCGCTTTCTTGAGGGCTGGTGAGACAAAGCTGCCTACTATGGGGGTTGCCAGGAAGGCGCCGAGGAAAGCGCCCATGGCGGCGGCGGCGTAGCCGACGAAGGCCCGGCGGCCCATTTCCCTGTGACCGCTGCCGGCGCCTGAAGTTCTACTGTCTTTCATGGCGTGCAAAGAGAACAATACATATGTCTAGAGCTTATTTCAACTCGCGCCGATAGTCAAATCGAACGGGATGCGAGGCCGCCTGGCAACCCAGTCTGTCATTGCGAGCCCTTCGCAGATGGCTCAGGATAAACTCCGCGAAGCAATCTCTGTGCTCCTAGAACCGGGTGAGATTGCTTCGGCCGGCTTTCGCTTGGCCTCGCAATGACAGGGAGCCGGAAGCGCGGATTGCTTCCCCCGCCTGCGGTGGACTCGCGATGACACTGGAGGCGATAAACCGACCAAACCTGAGCCCTTCTGTTAAGAGAAGGGCTCAGGTTTGGAGGAGGTAGATGAAGAATGGCTTGTGCTTATTTGAATTCAGGCGCTTTTATGGCATGTCGTGCAGGTAGCATCGGTTCGGCCGGCATGGTTAGCGGGGAACTTGGGCGCCCCGGCGACGCCCGTTTCATGGCAGGCGGTGCAGCCGGCGGTCCGTCCGGCGTGAGTGGCCGGCAAGTTCTGAGGCGTTCCGGCTGTCGGGGTCGCCGGCGCGGGAGTCGTCGGCGCTGGTGTAGTGGGTGCGGGAGTGGTCGGCTTGGCGGGCGTCGTTGGCGAGCCTCCACCGCAGGCCACCAGAAGGGTCACCATGAAAACAGCGATACTCAGAAGGAGTGCACTTTTCCAGACGAGGCGTTTATTCATGTTTCGGTTTAACGACCTCCTTTCGCGTCTATTATAGCATTGGGGTCAACTTCGCCCTGTTCGATAGTGCAATGTGGCTGCTCCGAGGAAACGATTTCAATTCTACACGGTTCGAAAGGATGTCGGTAAGGGCATAACAGAGTATTTCGGGCCGGAAAAACGCCCTGTTTTGGCGGGCAAGAACGCCCCAATTGAAGATGCATAGTGGTCCGTTCGCCCCTTCGCTGCGTTCAGGGCAGGCTCTGAGCTTGTCGAAGGGTGAACCAGTCACTAGAAGCTCAGTTTTCTCCGCGGAGGCGACTTGGCCTCCTCTTGCCAGGGGGGAAGGAAGTGGGTTATTATGGCGAGAATAACAAATGGCAGCGCCACAAAGCCGGCCGCCACAACTATGCCGTTGATGCCCCAGAGAGGCGGGTCATAGCTGGTGAAGCCCCGCAGGCTCTTGGACATCAGTTGCCCGCCTATTACCACGTTCCACCGCATAGCGAAGACACCGATGAGAATAAGCATCGCCGAAAGACAACTGAAGGCCGTTCTGGTTGGCTCTTTTAACCTCATTATTTCAGAGCCTCCAAGGACAAAGAGCGGCAGCACTGAGCCCATGACAAACTGAACGCCGAAATAGCTGGCGCTTATCTTCCGGGTCACCAGTTCGGAGATGATTCCCCAGCTCTCCTCGGACTCGTATAGCATGGAGAATATCTCGAGGCCTTCCAGCACTACACTGAAGCTGAGAAACCCTCCAAGCCAGAGGGCCAGGGCGCGCAAGCAGTGATAGTCGAGCGGTCTGTTCCTGATCTTGCAGGCGACGACATACAGCACAATCAGTAGCGCGATTCCCGAAACTATGGCCGATGCGAGGAAGATAATGGGCATTAAAGGCGTGGACCACCACGGATTGGCCTTGATGGCGCCAAAGATGAAGCCGACATAGCCGTGAAGGAGGAAGGCAGCCGGTATGCCAATAAACGCCAGTACTTTGATGAGCTTCCTGTCAACGGCCAGGGCTTCCTCGGACAGATCATAAACTCCCAATGCGAGGACGGAGTAGATGGCCTTCTTCATCCCATCATCGGACCTGGCATACCTCACAATATCCGGTCTGAAGACAAGCCATGTCTCCACCAGCACCAGTAGCAGATACATCAGCCATATGTAGCCGAAGGCGGACATGGCAGAGTTGAGGTTTGGCGTCAGGAATATCTCCAGAGCTCTTTCCGGCCTTCCCAGATGCGACATCAGGGGCATGGGGGCCACCAGGAGAAAGGCAAGAGCTGTCACCAGGGAGAACCGGGCAACCGGCTTCAGGGCTTTCATCCCGAACACATGGTAGAGCGATGAGACTACGAAGGCGCCGGCGACCAAACCGGTGATATACGGGTAGATAACGATGGCGAGCTCCCACTCTATGATGCCTTCGTTGGGGAAGACGAACCCTTCCATGGCCTAGTGGACTCCCTTTTCAAAGCCAACGTAGTAGACCTTCGGTTCGGTACCCAGGTCTGGTTTCAGGACGTAGACGCGCTTTTCCCGGAGTATCTTTCTCACCGGGCTTTCGGGGTCCCGCATGTCGCCGAAAACCCTCGCGCCGACCGGGCAGACCTCTACGCAGGCCGGGAGTAAGCCCTTCTGGATGCGGTGATAGCACCAGGTGCACTTGTCCACCACCCTGACCTGTCCGAAATGGGTCTGCGCCGCGTCGGGAAGCATGTAGCGCGCCCCATAGGGACAAGCCTGTACGCAGTACCGGCATCCGATACAATGCTCCTGGTTGACCAGAACCACCCCGTCTTTGGTCCTGTAGGTGGCTCCAACGGGACATACCGTCACGCAGGGAGGCTGCTCGCACTGGTTGCATAGCTTTGGGACGAAGAAACTTTTTCTGATCTCCAGATTCTGGTACTCGCTGTTCTTGGTCGCCTCGGCAAAGCCATCCCTGCCGGCATTCGGGGAGTCGACGAGCGTCTCGCCATCCTCGGTGATGACGTATCTCTCCACCCAGGTCCGGTTGTACTCCTCGTCCCACGGCACCTTGTTTTCTTGCTTGCAGGCGACGACGCATCTTCCACAGCCGATGCACTTCTCGGTATCGGCGATGAATCCCCAGTGGTGTTTCTCCCACTGGGGCTCGCCGATGACCGCTGCGCTGACCGGCAGCTCGGCGTTGCCCGGCTGCGCAAGGATACGCAGGATGGAGGGGAGACTGTAGGCAACGACCCCTCCCAGCACGCCGCCGGCGCCGGTCTTGATGAAGTCGCGTCGTGAAATCTTCACCCTTCTTTACTCCTGTGGCAAGTCAGACAGTTAGCGTTGGTGCGCCCCGCATGGTCGGCGGGGAAAGGCTTGAGACCTCCGCTATTGTGGCACAGCAGACAGTTGGTGCGCCCCTCCAGGGTATGGGGAATTCGAGGTAATGCATTCCCTCTCGTCCCCTGCGGGCCGTGGCAGGACAGACAATCGGTGCGCCCCTCCACAGTATGGGGAATTATGGGGGGTACTACGTCCAGAGGTTCGTGCGGGTTGTGGCATGATTGACAGTTGGTGCGGTCTTCACAGTCGTGGGGAACCCTGGGTGGCATCCCAGCCCGTGGGGTGTGCGGGTTGTGACAGGTGATGCAGGCCGCCTGTCCCCCGTGGGTCGCTGTGTCCACCTGGGGGAAATCGTAGGGCCGGGCCGCAAGCTGGGCATGGCAGGTTGAACACAGCTTTCTTGAGGTATCCATCACAGGGCGTGCTCCTGTCTCCAGGTGGGCTACGGCCGGACCATGGCAGTTCTCACAGCTAACTGTCTTGTGGTCGCCCTTCTCCCATAGGGCATGGTTGTCCTTGTGGCAACTGCTGCAAGTCGATGTCTGGGCGTACTGGAGGGGCAGGTTTGCCCATGCCAGGGTATTCGTTTCAGTCTTCCTGGGGTGAAAGCCGAAATCGGCCATGAAAGAGGGGATGGGTATAACCCGGACACCCACGAAGACGAAGAAGAGCACGCCCGACAGGAGCAGACCCGCCCGAACTAAGTGGTTCATTCACTAATCTGCACTCTGGCTACCGTTGCGCCGGTGGCAATCTGTTCGCTAAAGCGTTAACGATATCCACGGTCACCGGGATAATGGTGCTGTTCTTCTCGCCGGACATCTCAACCAGGGTTTGCAGGTAGCGCAGTTGCAAGGCCGCTGGCTGCGTTTGAATTATCCTGGCTGCTTCAGCCAGGGTTTCGGCTGCGTCGCGTTCGCCCTGGGCATGGATGATCTTGGCCCGCTTTTCCCGTTCCGCCTCAGCTTGCCGTGCCATCGCCCGCTGCATGGCCTCGGGAAGCAGGACATCCTTAACTTCTACGAGGGTTGCCCTGACTCCCCAGGGGTCCTCGCTTTGCTGGTCGATAATCTGCCTGAGTCTCAGGTTGATCTGGTCTCGATGGGCCAGCAGCTCGTCCAGGTCGGACTGGCCGAGAACGCTCCGGAGGGTGGTGAGGGCGAGCTGAATGATGGCTTGCCGGTACTCTTCAACATTGATGACTGCCTTCACGGGGTCGATGACCTGGAAGTACACCACTGCATCCACCTTGACGGTGACATTGTCCCTGGTTATTACCTCCTGTGGCTCCAGCACCATGGTCACGACGCGGAGGCTAATCTTGGTCATGCGGTCGACAAAGGGGATGATGACGTTGAAACCGGGGCTCCTCGGACCAATCAGACGCCCGAAGCGCAGTATGACCCCGCGCTCATACTGCTTGACGATTCTGACGGCACCGGCCAGCAGAACCAGTCCTACCACCACAATGAGTACGATAATCCAGGCATTCATATCTTTTCGGTATCCTCCTTCTCTGGCTCGTCCTTGTCCGGGGCGCCCCCGGCTACGGCCATCGGCATCCGCCTCCTGGAGGCGCGGAACTTCCTTCCTTTCTCTATTAGGAGACCACTGGTGAAGAGCACTGCTCCGGTGATGAGGAAGGTGATGA
>JAENJB010000064.1 GCA_016844565.1 Dehalococcoidia bacterium | reverse complement strand
ACCAAGAGCGGGTTCAACCTGACGGCATGGGTCCTACCGTTCGCCGTCCTGGCTGGCGGAGGAGGCATCCTCTACTACCTCATCCAGAACTGGGTGCAAAGAGGTCAGACGGCTGAGGCGCCGACGGCTCCCGAGATGGCGAGGGAGCGGGAGAGATACTCCCAGCGGCTGGACAGAGACCTGGAGAAATTCGAACAAAGGTGAGAAAGCGATGACTGCCTGTCATTCTGAGCCTGAGCATAGCGTCAGGCGAAGAATCCGCCCCGGTCTGGGGCTGGGGTGGATGCTTCGGCCTCCTTCCACGGAAGGATGGCCTCAGCATGACATTTTGGGGGTAGAGAAATGACTGTCCTTATTCTTCTCTTACTGGCGGTGCCGGCCTTCGCGCTGACCCTCTATCCTCTATTTCGACCCAAGCCCCAGGCGACTGCCGTGCGCTCAGCCCGGGACGAGGAGGTCGCAGACCTGCACTCCCGGCGTGATGCTACCTATGAAGCCCTCAATGACCTGAAGCTCGAATACCAATCGGGCGGGTTGTCGGAGCAGGACTACCGCGACCTGGAAGGGAAATACAAGGACAGGGCCTTTGCCCTGATGAAGCGTCTCGACTCGGTGGCCACACCCAAAGTCGTTGAAGATGAGATCGAGAAGCAGGTACTGCGGCTGAGGAAGGTCAAGAAGGAGACCAGCGACGCGGGGGCACCAGGTGGCACTGAAGACGAAATCGAGAAGCAGATCATGCGGTTGAGGAAGGTAAAGACGGAGGGAGGCGGAGCGTCGGTCTGCCCGAGCTGTAAGGCGGCAACCCGTCCCGGGGACCGCTTCTGCCCGGGCTGCGGCGCAGACCTTCTCCCTCTGCCCCTGGCCTGCCCCAGTTGCAAGGCGGAGTACCAGAAAGGAGACCGGTTTTGTTCCAAGTGCGGCACAAGACTAGCAAAGGTGTGAGAACAATCAGCCACATCTTGCTAGGAGCGTTCAGTAACATATCTTGTCATTCTGAGCCCTTCACCTCGTGTCATTCTGAAGGAGCGAAGCGAGTGAAGAATCTTGTTCATGGTAGACTCCGCGAAGAATCTCAAAGATTCTTCGTCGCCCGCCACAGGCGGGCTCCTCGGAATAACATTAGAATACTACCCCTCTTGATTCCTCTGGTCGTTTCGTTTGTTCTCCTCTTCAGCACGCCGGCTGCGGCCCAGGATGGCGGCGCCACGGGGGTGATCAACGGGGAGATGGTCAACCTCACCAAAGGGGGCGGCAGTGTGGTGGGACAGACGATCACTTTGAAGACCTCCCTGAAGGACACCGAGACCGGCCAGTCCACTACCAAGACGGACGCCTCGGGGAAATTCGAGTTCAAGGGCCTGGCCACCGGCAAGGACTACAGCTACGCCGCCAACCTGACGTACCAGGACGCCGAATACAGCAGTGACCCAGTCACCTTTAGCCCTGGGGAGCAGACCAAGCCCCTGAAGATGGAGGTCTATGATGCCACCTCAAGCGACGAGGGGATCAGAATCATGGCCAGCCACACCATCTTCAGACCCGACATGAAGAACACCATGCAGGTTACCGAGGTGTTCATCATCACCAACGAGACCGACAAGGCCTTCGTCGGCACCGGTCCGGCTTTGATCGGCAACCAGAAGAAGACCTTGAGTACGGCGGCAGCCTGATGGACTGCTGCGTCGTCGCGTCGGATGGCGGGCTGTTGGATACCATGCCCGTCATGCCGGGCACCAAGGAAATCGTCTTCAGCTACCAGGTGAAACACAAGTCGGAGTATGACTTCGCCAAGTCATTCTCTCTTCCCATTGAAAGATACGATATCGTCGTGCAGGGCGAGGGGGTGCAGGTCAAGAGCGACCTGTTGCAGCAGGGGGAGACACTGACCATCGAGGATCTGCCCTACAGTCACTTCATGGCCGAGAACCTGAAACGGGGCGCTGCCGTAACCGGCACGTTCACCAACATGCCCGGGTCTGCGGGCGGGAACCCGATTCCGGTGGTGCTCTTCGTGGCGGCGCTGGCCGCCGGGCTGGCCGTGGCCTATCCCTTATGGAGGAGGAGACGGCTGGCTCCAGCCATGGCCATGGAACAACAGATAAGGACGCCAAAGGACAGCAGGCAAGACCTCCTCGTCGCGATAGCAGACCTTGACGATGCGTTTGAGCGCGGGGACATCCCGGAGAAGGACTACCGGCAACAGCGCGAGGAGAAAAAGAGGCTGCTGGCCGGTCTGATGCAAAGAGGAAAGACCGAACGATGATCCCCCCTCATTGCGAGGAGTCCGCCGATGGCGGACGACGAAGCAATCTCACAAGAGATGCCGGGAGATTGCCACGCCCCGATTTCATCGGGGCTCGCAATGACACCAGGGCATAGGGAGGCTCTCCCATGCCAGTCTGGGCCATTGAGTCCGAGGGGGTCTTCAAGTCCTTCGGGCTGAAGCCCGCTCTCCAGGGCATAGACCTCAAGGTAAAGATTGGGGAGTTTCTGACCGTCTTCGGCCCCAACGGAGCGGGAAAGACCACCCTTATCAAGGTGCTGTCCTCCCTGAGCAAGCCTGACTCCGGCCGCGTCCTCATCAACGGCCTGGATGCGGGCCGCCACGCCGCGGAGGCGCGCCGCAGCATCGGGCTCGTATCCCATCAGACCTTCCTCTACGATAACCTCACTGCGTACGAGAACCTCAGGTTCTACGGACGGATGTTCGATGTGCCCAACCCGGACAAACGGATCCGGGAGGTTATCGCGAAGGTGGGGCTGACATCCCGGCTGCATGACCGGGTGCGCACCTTCTCGCGGGGCCTGCAACAGAGGCTTTCCATTGCCCGTGCCATCCTGCACCAGCCCCCCATCCTGCTGCTCGACGAGCCGGAAACGGGGCTGGACCAGATGGCCCTGACCCTGCTGAAGGAGACCGTGCATCCCGATTCGTCGGGAACGGACGAGAGGAGGACGGTGCTGATGGCCACCCATAATCTCGAGCGCGGCCTGGCGATGGGAGACCGGGCCATCGTCCTGGTAGAAGGCAAGGTGGCCTACGAGCAGAGCACGCAAGCCCTCGACCTCGCCCACTTCTGCGCGACTTACCTCCAACTGGCAGGAGTCCGGGAGTGAGCGAGTACCTGGGCAAAGTCGGCGCCATCATCTGGAAGGATATCCTCTCCGAGCTGCGCACCAAAGATATCGTTACTTCGGTGCTCGTATTCACCGTGCTGGTGCTGGTGATCTTCAGCTTCGCGTTCGAGCCCGAGAGCGAGGTCATCAGGCTGCTCTCAGGCGGCATCCTGTGGGTGGCATTCACCTTCGCGGGCATGCTGGGGCTGAGCCGCTCGATGGCGGCGGAAACGGACAAGGGCAGTCTTCAAGGGCTGCTGCTCTGCCCGGTGGACAGGGACGTCATCTTCATGGGCAAGATGGCTGCCAGCCTCCTCTTCATGCTGCTGGTAGAGGCGGCGGCGATGCCCATCTTCCTCATCCTCTTCAATCTGCCTGTCTTCCTGCCTTCGTTGGCCCTGGTGGCCCTGATGGCCACCATTGGCTTCGCCGCTATCGGGACCATCTTCGCCACCATCGCCGCCAACACCAAGGCCCGTGAAATTATGCTGCCCATCCTCTTCATCCCGGTGGCCGTGCCGGTCATCATCGCGGCAGTCAAAGCGACCGGAGTGATAATATCCGGAGAACCCCTGAGCACCGCCAGGTCATGGCTGCTCATCATAGCGGCCTTCGACGCCATTTTCCTGGTGCTCTCCGCCTTCCTTTTTGAATTTGCCGTTGAAGAGTAGGAGTGTTTAGCAACCTCTCACCCCTGCCCCTCTCTCCTTGAAAAGGAGAGAGGGATATGTTTTGATAGAGGTGCGAAGCCCCTCTAAAACACCCTTTGCTAAACAACCTGAGAATAGGAGGTAACCGTGAAGAACAAAAACACGCCATGGACCGGGGTGGCGATATTGATAGCTTTCGTGCTCATGGCAGTGGCCCTCTACGGCGCCCTGGTCTTCTCACCTGAAGAGAAGCAACTGGGGAACACCATCAGGATCCTGTACGTCCATGTCCCCTCGGCATGGATCGCCCTGGTAGCCTTCGGCATTGTTTCTCTGTGCAGCGTCCTCTTCTTGTGGAAGAGAAATCTCAAATGGGATACCCTGGCGCGCAGTTCGGCCGAGGTAGGACTGGTCTTCACCAGTCTGGCTCTCATCAGCGGCTCCATCTGGGCCAGGTCCTTCTGGGGCTGGTGGTGGACCTGGGACCCGCGCCTGACCTCGACACTCATCCTCTGGCTGATATACCTGGCTTACCTCATGGTGCGCTCCTACGCCACCGAGGAATCGCGCGGCGCCAGGTACGCCGCCGTGGTGGCCATCATTGGTTTCGTGGATGTGCCCATCATCTATCTGACCACCCGTCTCTGGAACCTGGCCCATCCACCTCCAACTGTCGCCAGGGGCGCCCTCGACCCCATCTTCGTCTGGGTGCTCATGGTAAGCCTCGCAGCTTTCACACTGCTCTACATTATCCTGCTGACCCGCACAGTGGAGCAGAAGAACCTCCGGCGGGAGATCGACCAGCTAAGACAATCGTTGAAGTGATAACATAAGGAGACCAGTAATGGAAAATCTAGGATACCTGTTCGCCATTTACACCATCGTCTGGGCGGTGCTCTTCGGGTACGTCTGGGTACTGTTGTTGAGACAGAAACAGCTCAGGAGAGAGTTGGAGTCCCTCAAAGAAGCGCTTAGAGCGAAGAAGTAGCGATTGCCATTCTGTCATGGCCAGACACGAAGTACTGGAGCAATCTGAATCTGTTCCTCTCCCCCCTGGAGGGGGAGAGCTAGAGAGAGGGGGATGTCTCGTCTGAAGAGCACACCCTCTCCCTATCCCTCTCCCGTCAAGGGAGAGGGAAGAGACGGTCGGATTGCTTCGGTCTCCCCTCGCAATGACATGAGGTAAAGACATGCTCCCTACCGATAACCTCCTTCTTCAGGTGAGCCGCCCGGCGCGCTATACCGGCGGAGAATGGAATAGCGTGGTCAAGGACTGGGCAGCGGCCAGGGTCAGGGTAGCCCTGGCCTTCCCCGAGGTGTACGAAATCGGCATGTCCAACATGGCCGTGCCCATTCTCTACAGCCTTCTCAACAACCAGGCGGACGTGCTCGCCGAGCGCGTCTACGCCCCGTGGGTGGACATGCAGGACTTGCTGCAACGGGAAGGCAAGCCCCTTTTCAGCCTGGAATCCCGCCGTTCCTTGAAGGACTTCGACATCCTCGGCTTCTCCCTGGGATATGAGCTGACCTACACCAATGTCCTCAACATGCTCCACCTGTCCGGCATACCCCTCAGGTCCGGGGAAAGGGGGGAATCCGACCCTCTGGTTATCGCCGGGGGCGGCTGCGTCCTCAACCCCGAGGCGATGTCAGACTTCATTGACCTCTTCGTTCTGGGAGAGGGCGAGGAGGTCCTGCTCGAACTGGTCAACCTGTTTCGGGAATGGAAAGGCGGTACGGGGAGGAAATCGCGGCGGGAGCTGCTGGTCCAGGCGGCTGGCATTGAAGGCGTCTATGTGCCTCAGCTGTACCACGCCGAATACCATCCTGACGGCCGCCTGCGCTCCTTTGAGCCGCTGGCGCCGGGGGTGCGCCCGAGGATTTCGCGGCGAGTGGTGTCGCCGCTGCCTCCGGCGGTTACCAACCCCCCCGTGCCCTACATAGAGGCGGTGCACGACCGGGGCGCAGTGGAGATCCAGCGCGGCTGCAGCCGCGGCTGCCGCTTCTGCCAGGCAGGCATAATCTACCGGCCGGTGAGAGAAAGGACTCCCTCCGAGGTGGCCGACGCAGTGGAAGGCCTCCTTCGCCACTGCGGCTATCAGGAGATATCCCTTCTTTCCCTGAGCACCACCGACTACCCGGATATCGAGCAACTGGTGAGCCTCCTTACCCGGCGCTACGGCGACCAGGTCCTCAGTCTGTCCCTTCCCAGCCTGCGGATGGATAGCTTCTCTCTGGCCCTCCTCGATGCCCTGCCGGCCCGGCGCAAGACCACCCTTACCTTCGCCCCTGAGGCTGGCAGCGACAGGCTCCGCCAGACCATCAACAAGGGGATGACCGAGGAGAAAATACTGAGCGCCGCCGGGGCCGCCTTCGAAAAAGGCTGGAACAGTTTGAAGCTCTATTTCATGGTGGGCCTGCCCACCGAGACCATGGATGATGTGAAGGGCATAATCGAGCTGGTGCGGAGGATTCAGCAGCAAGGCAGGGGCTCCGGAGGGAGACGACCCAACGTGAAAGCCAGCGTCTCGCCATTTGTGCCCAAGCCGCACACGCCGTTTCAGTGGGCCCCCCAGGAGGGGGAAGAGCAGCTCGTGATGAAGGAGGAGACCCTCAGGACCGGCCTCCGCCGGATAGGGGCACAGTTCTCGTGGCAGGCGCCAAGGATGAGCCAGCTTGAAGCCGCCCTCTCGCGGGGAGACCGCCGCCTGGGGCAGGTCATTCACCGGGCCTGGCAACTGGGATGCTCCTTCGATGGATGGAGTGAGCGGTTCCAGTACGACAAGTGGCTCCAGGCCTTCAAAGAGAACGACCTCGACCTCTCTTTCTACGCCCACCGGGAACGATCGCTAGACGAAGCACTGCCGTGGGACCACATCGATGTCGGCGTGAGCCGCGCCTTCCTGAAGAAAGAGTATCTGAAGGCCCTGGAGGGCAGGGAAACGCCTGATTGCCGCTACGGCGAATGCACTGCGTGCGGCCTCCAGGCCAGAAACCCCGTGTGCAGGCAAAAGTGCCGCGAGACCGTGGCGAGCGAGCCGTAGCTCGAACTCCGATTTAGCACCTGCTCCCTTTCCCGTCTATTGTCCCCCTCTCTCTAACTCTCTCCCTCCAGGGGAGAGAGGATGCTTCCCTCTCCCTTGACGGGAGAGGGATAGAGCCTGCCCTGAGCTTGCCGAAGGGGTGAGGGTGATAAACACCCCCATAGGGCGTATTTCCCCCAAAAACAAGACTTTTTGCCCTCCGAAAATACTCTGCTATACCCTTACTGTGCGCCCCCTCGGGATGTACCATGTTATCCGGGAAGTGAGGCCCTGTCTCCGTCCGGGCAGGACCGGACTAGAAGTCCAGCTACTTCCTTAAGGAGGCGCATATGGATATGCGTAAGCCCGGGAAAGCTCTCTTCACTGTTCTTGGCTTTCTGCTTTTGGCCGTTCTGCTGGTGTCCGGTTGTAGCCAGAAGGACAGCATCACCGGAACAGTCACCAATAAGCTTACGGGCGCTCCGGTGGCCGGGGCCGCGGTGACCACCAGCCCGGTCATCAAGGACCTCTCCATCACTACTGACGCCAAGGGGGTCTTCACAGCCAAGCTCCCCCCGGGCACCTTCACCGTCACCATAAAGAAGGATAACTTCAAGCCCTTCACCGCCACCGTCCTGGTGGTTGCCGGCCAAATGACCAGCAAGGACGCGGTCCTCGAACCCGACAAGAAAGTGGCGGTGAACGCGGGTACGGCCCAGACGGCCAAGCCCGGCGCCACCGTCACGTTGAAGGCCACCGTGGACTCACTGGATGGCTCAACCCTCAGCGGCTTCAAATGGACCCAGACCGCCGGCCCCAAGGCCAAGGTCGCCAACGAAACGACCGACACCTTAGCAGTGACCCTCCCAGATAACGCCGCCTACAAAGCTGAGCTTATCAGGGCACTCCAGACCCCCAGGTTCGTGGAGGACCCGGTTGCCGAGAAGTTCGTCCTCGCCAAAAGGGACACCTGGGACCTGCTGGACCGCTTCCAGGTCCAGGCCATTAGCCCGCACGCCCTTGAGGCCGCCGAGGTAGCCACTTTCAGGGTGACAGCTACGACCTCCAGCGGCAGCTACAGCGGGACCGTGAACGTATCTGCTGAGATCCCTTACGCCGTCAGCCTGGGCATCCAGAACGTGCCCAAGGGGGTCCCGGTGCTGCTCAACGGGAAGAAGCAGGCCTCTTATGAATGGGCAGTTGCCGGGCCTGAAGGTTCCAAGGCGGCCCTGACCGACGCCACCTCCCGGAACCCCTCCTTCACACCAGACGCCCTCGGCAAGTACACCCTCACCGAGAAGAGGAGCGGGGCGACCATTAGCGTCTACGCCGGCACCTGGGCGGGCTCTATCTCCGGCCAGGACGGCAAGGGACGGCCGCTGGCCGCCGACTGCACCCCCTGCCATGACGGCAAGACCGCCCCCGACATGTTCACCGCATGGAAGGCCTCGGGCCATGCCGAGATACTCACTCAAAATCTGAACAACCCCGATGGGCACTGGACCGAGTCCTGCGCCACCTGCCACACCGTCGGCTACGACCCGAAGGTCGACAACGGCGGCTTCGATGAGGCCATGAAGGCCGAGAACTGGAAGGTCCCACCCCACGGTGAAGTGGGCTACTGGGCCAACTTCCTGAAGTC
>JAENJB010000063.1 GCA_016844565.1 Dehalococcoidia bacterium | reverse complement strand
GGCACCTGCTCCAACCGGGCCAGCGTCAAATGCAAGAGCGCAGTTGATCGAGGCAGCCAATAAGGAAGGGGAGGTGGCCGTCTGGGCCAACACCTTCGATAAGGCGGAGGTGGTGCTGAAGCCGTTCAAAGAGAAATATCCCAATATCAGGGTGAAGATATGGGATGCGGCCACAGGGGATGATGCCATCAACAAGATCACTGAGGAGAGCAAGGCGGGCCGCATCAGCGGCGACATCTTCTTCGGCGGCGAGGGAGACCTGGTAAGGGCAATGGTCGCAGGGGTGCTTCAGGAGAATGACTGGAAGACCGCCGGATGGCCGAACCAGCCGGCGCACAAGTTCTATATCAACTACGGGGCCAACCCCCGCCTGCCGGCTTTCAATACCAATGTCATCCCCATAGACCAGGGCCCGAAGTCATGGGAAGACATGGCGACCGACAAATGGCGGACCAAGGCGCCAGTGTCGTCTTTTTCCGGGGCGGAAGTAAGCTTGCTCCTGGGATACATGTGGGGTGAGAGCCCCAACACCATCAACTGGGCGAAATCGGAGAAGTACCTCACCGATGTGGTGACCAACAACAAGCCGAAGGTGGTGCGGGGCTTCAGCGGCCCCATTGAGCTGCTGGTCAGCGGGGAGTACGGCATATTTCTGCCGGTAGCCTCCGGCAGGACCATCCTCGAATACGCCATCATCGGCGCCCCCATCGCCCTGGTTCCGGTTGGCAAGACGCCGGGGAATACGCAAGCCGTTGGGATGTGGAAGAACCCGGCGCACCCGAACGCGGCCAAGGTCTTCGCCGACTGGTTCACCTCAGAGGGTGGACAGCTCTCCAAGATCCAGGCGGACCTGGTTTTCGCCTATGACCCGGAGATCGCCAAGGTGGCGCGGGCCAACCAGCTTCTGGCCGGCAAGTACAAGACAGAGGTTGTTCCGGTGCCGTCGGCAATGCTCACTCCGGCGAACGTGAAAAAGGCCAACGACTTCTGGTTGAAACTGCTCGGCGTGACGTAAAGGCGCGAATAAGCCTAGCTGCGAAGAGAGGACAAACCCCTCTTCACAGCTATACGGCAATATTCTGACCCATTACTCGAGTGGAGGAGAAAGACAAAGATGAAGAAGCTACGTCTTTACCTGTTCAGTATGGCACTGGTGTCAGTTATGGTGCTCTCGGCCTGCGCCACTCCTAAGGCCCCGGCGCCGGCGCCGGCTCCAACGCCCGTCGGTCCGGCGGCCACTCCCGCCCCGGCCGGGCCAACAGCGACCTCGCGGGAGCAGTTGCTCGCGGCCGCCAACAAGGAGGGGGAGGTGGCCGTCTGGTCCAACACGTTCGACAAAGCTGACGAGGTGCTAAAACCCTTCTATGATAAGTATCCTGGTATCAAGGTCAAGCTCTGGGATGCCTCCACAGGGAACGATGCCATCAACAAACTGGTGGAGGAGGGCAAGGCGGGCCGAGTAACGGGGGACATCTTCTTCAGCGGCGAGGGCGACCTGGTCAATGCAGTTGCCACAGGAGTGATGCAGGAGTATGACTGGAAGACGGCGGGATGGCCGAACCAGCCGTCCCACAAGTTCTACGCCAACTACGCCACCAATCCACGTCTTCCGGCCTTCAATACCAATGTCATCCCCGTAGACCAGGGGCCGAAGTCGTGGGAGGACCTGGCTACGAACAAGTGGGCTTCCAAGTCGCCAGTGGCCTCCTTCTCCGG
This sequence comes from Dehalococcoidia bacterium, assembly GCA_016844565.1. Taxonomy (GTDB): domain Bacteria; phylum Chloroflexota; class Dehalococcoidia; order JAENJB01; family JAENJB01; genus JAENJB01. Next base: position 9,053 of record JAENJB010000063.1, on the reverse strand, counting down.
AGCGGAGGGGCCGTTACTCTTCGCCTACATGTGGCGTGAAAAGGAGGGTGTGCTCAACTGGGAGAAGGCGGAGAAGTACTGGATTGATGTCGTAAAGAACAACAAGCCGAAGGTGGTGCGGGGCTTCAGCGGGCCCATCGAGCTGATGATCGCCGGCGAGTACGGCATCTTCGTCCCGGTGGCCTCTGGGGGGGAGATACTGAACTACGCCCTCAAGGGCGCCCCGATAGCCATCGTGCCCATCGGCAAGACGCCCGGCATAACGCAGAGCCTGGGCATTGTCAAGAACCCGGCCCATCCCAACGCGGCGAAGGTCTTCGCTGACTGGTTCACTGCCGAGGGCGGGCAGTTCAACAAGCTCAATACGGACATGCGCTACGCCATTGCACCGGATATGGCCAAGGTCGCCCGGGCCAATATCCTGTTGCGGGACAAGTACCAGATCGCGGTGGAGCCAGTGCCATCGGAGTTCTTCACACCGGCAAACGTGAAGCGGGCGAACGATTTCCATCTGAAGACGCTCGGCGTGAACTAGAGAGCGGTTGGCAATCTAAGCCGTCATGGCGAGGAGCCAGAGGCGACGAGGCAATCCTATCCTGCGATCCTCTCCCCCCCTTGCGGGGGAGAGTTAGAGAGAGGGGGACCGTGACCAGTACCGCACCCTCTCCCTAGCCCTCTCCCGTCAAGGGGACTTTGCCTCAAAAAGGACAGCAACTATGTCACTCTGAGCGTAGCGAAGAGTCCGTATCTTCCCCGGTGAAGTACGGATTCTTCGTCATTTCGTTCCTCAGAATGACATTTGAGGCAAAGCCCGTCAAGAGAGAGGGAGTAGAGCAGACTGTTTTCGAGATGATTTCGGGAGGTAACTCATGCCCAAAGTGATTATCGCCGGCGGGGGCATCGCGGGCTGCGCGGCGGCGCTCGCTGCACGAAAAGCTGGCGCTGAGGTCGTCCTCTTTGAGCGTACGGACATGCTCTTCGGAGTAGCCGTGCGCTCGGGCGAGGTGAACGGCAACGGCTGGTTCATTGGACAGAAAGAGCTCCGCTTCCTCGGCGGAGGGGAATTCTTCGCGGCTTTGGAGTCCCTGAAAATCCACGACAACGCGCGCTTTCCCGATGCCCCTGCCGGCCACCCGTTCATCTTCCATACCGGCCTGGCCGAGCCGCTGGTGCGCAAGATGGTACTTGGCGCCGGGGTCGAGGTCCACTTCGAGACGCGGGTGGTCAATGCCAGGAAGAAGGGTGCCCGGATTGAAGCGGTGAAGCTCACCGATGGTTCCTGGGTGGAAGGGCACGCTTTTGTGGATGCTACGGGCGCACGGGGTGGATTGAGTGTCTGCACCCGATACGGGAAGGGCTGCATGATGTGCCTCGTTCGCTGCATACCGTTCGGTGACCGGATGGGCATAGCGGACAAGATCGGGGGGAGGGAGTTGGGCCGGACGCGGCCGGACGGGACGCCCGGGACGGTCAACTCGGCGGTGGCCGTCTTCAAGGATACCCTGGCACCCTGGCTGAAGGCCAAGGTGGAGAAAGAGGGCTTGCTACGAATCCCCCTACCCGAGGCGCTGGTTGACTCCGCCAAGGTCGGGATAGGGGATGCGGCGCGTCCAAAAGAGTTCGTCGAGAACATCATCCTGGGGGATATCGGGCCGGTGGCCAAGTGTTTCGGGATGGTCTACATGCCCCAGGAGCAGATAAGGAAGGTGCCCGGCTTTGAGAATGTCCAGGTGGAGGACCCTCACCGGAGCAGCTTCAACCACATCTGCAATTTCGTTTTCTCGGAGAGGGATACGGCACTGAGGGCCACGGGGTGGGAGAACCTCTTTTGCGCCGGGGAGAGGGCCGGCCACGGCGGCGTCGTTGGCGCCATGGGCACAGGTTATCTGGCGGGCAACAACGCCGCGCGTGCGGTCCTCGGGCTGGAACCGCTGGTACTGTCGGCAAGCCTGGCGCTGGGAGACTGGATCGCACACGTTGGGGAGCAGTACGCCACCGCGGAGGGGCGCAAGAAGCACTTCGGGATGGGACGAGGCGCCTATTGGGAGCGGATGCTGAAGATGGGTCTCTACACCGAGAGCGACAGCGCCATTGAGCAGCGTGTGGCGGAGGCGGGGCTGAGCAATGTTTTTGCACGTCGGCTCGGGAAGTCCTGAACAAACCGGGGTCGTAGTGGACATAGCCTTACCCCACCGGTGCTGGGCGTAATACCTCGAAAAGGCGCTTTTCGGGCACGGCAGAGCCGTGTGAGATTGCTTCGTCGCCTCTGGCTCCTCGCAATGACAATCCCCTTCGTCTAGAGGAGCGCCGCCACCCGGGCTGCATTTTCTCCTCAAAACAGGGCGTTTTAGGGTGAGTTTGCAGGGTATTTTGCGGTAGACACGTGACTTTCCCGATGCTATAATGCAATTTCTGATAGTTTTTTATAGTATTTTATAGTTTTCCTCCGTTGAAGAGCTGTGGCGAAAGAGATGAGCACGGGTACGGTCAGGACATCGCTTCTCACTATGAGGGAGGCCAGCAGGTTGCTCGGCGTCAGCGAACCTACCTTGCGTCACTGGACAGACCAGGGGGAACTGGAAGCTTTCATCACCCCCGGCGGACACCGTCGCTACGCTGAGGCCGACATCGTGAACTTGCTGAAGCGGAAGCAGGAGAGGCAACCCCCGGAGCACATAGCAGCGGCCCTGAAGGAGGTCATGCCCCGGGAACACCAGGTGGCGGCGGACTACCTCTTTTCCACCAGATGGTATCCCCGGCTAGAGGAGGCTGGCCGGCGGCAGCTCAGAGAGAGAGGCGGCCAGTTGCTGGAGATCGTTATTCGCTATGTCACCGAACCGGCACAGCGGCAACAGGCCGCCGCGGAAGCATCCGCTATAGGCCGGGAGTACGGACTTCAGCTATCCAGCCTGGGTCTCTCGGTTAGCGAAGCCATCGAAGCCTTCGTGCTTCACCGTGTCCCCCTCCTCGATGCGGCTTCCCGCCTGTTAAGAAACCGCTCGACCATCAGCAAGGGTACCCAGGAGGCCCTGCTTCAAGTGAGTAACCTTACCGACCAGGTGCTCCTGGCGCTATTGAAGGTCTACCAGCAGTCGGAGCAGCCGGCGCCACGGGTGCGCGCGAGGGTGCGCCGATGATTTCCATCTCGCGCCTTCTCTGCGGCACTGTCTCTCCCGGCGACGGCCTGCGTTACCGCACCGGCGGGGGGGCGGTCTCGTCTCCTGATGGCCGGCCGGTGGTAGTCTGGAACTGCACCCGGCGGTGCAACCTGCATTGCGTCCATTGCTATTCTGATTCTGAAGGTCGGCTCTACGGAGATGAGTTGTCCTCGGAGGAAGGACGGCGCTTCCTCCGCGACCTGGCGGAGTTCGGGGTGCCGGTGGTGCTTTTCTCCGGCGGGGAGCCTCTCTTCCGAAAGGATATCTTCGAGATGGCCTCCTACGCGCGGGAACAGGGCCTGCGCATCGCCCTCTCCACTAACGGCACCCTGATTTCAGAGGACATGGCGCAGAGAATAGCCCGGACCGGCTTCGCCGAGGTGGGCATCAGCGTTGATGGTCTCGGCGAGATGAACGACCGGTTTCGCGGTCAGCCCGGCGCTTTCGAAGCAGCTCTCAGGGGCATCCGCTATTGCCTTCAGGCCGGCCAGCGAGTATCCCTCAGATTCACCCTGACTGGCTACAACTACCGGGATGTGCCGCTCATCTTCGACCTGGTGGAAAGGGAGGGCATCCCGAGGGTTTGTTTCTACCACCTGGCCTATTCGGGCCGAGGCCAGGGCCTGTCCGAAGAGGATATCTCGCATGAGGAGACCAGAGCGGTTCTCGATCTCATCATGGAGCGTACCCGTCAGCTTCACCAGGGGGGTGAGTCAAGGGAGATCCTGACCGTGGGCAATCATGCCGACGGCATATATCTCTATCTCAAGCTGAAGGAGAGCCAGCCCCGGAGGGCGGCTGAGGTCTGGGAGCTGTTGCAGTCGAACGGGGGTAATAACTCCGGGGTGCGCATCGGAGCGGTGGACAACCTGGGTGAGGTGCATGCCGACCAGTTCTCGTGGCGCCGTTCCTTTGGTAATGTGCGCCAGCGGAAGTTCGGCGATATCTGGCTCGATACCAGCGATCCCATTATGCGAGGACTGAAGGACCGCAAAGCGCTGCTCAAGGGGCGTTGCCCGAACTGCCGCTTCCTGGCTGTCTGCAATGGCAATCTGCGCGTCCGTGCCGAGGCTATGCAGGGGGATGTGTGGGCTGAGGACCCGGCCTGCTATCTGACCGATGAGGAAATCGGGCTCGCCGGTGGGAAGGAGGCAGCTTGACTTCCGCTACACCCTACCCGGCGCCCCATCTCCTCGCCTGGGAAATCACCCGCACCTGCAACCTTTATTGCGCTCACTGCCGCGCCTCAGCCGGACGACGCCACTATGACGGCGAGCTGTCTACGAAAGAGTGTCTGGCGCTGGTGGATGACATCCTGGCCGTGGGTCGGCCGATTCTCATCCTGAGCGGCGGCGAGCCGCTGCTGCGTGACGACTTCTTCACCATCGCCCGCCATGCGGTCGGCAAGGGGTTGCGGGTGGTCGTCGGCTCGAACGGGACGGCGATTACGCCCGAGACGGCCCGGGAGATGAAGAGAGTGCCCATTTCCCGCCTGGCCATAAGCATAGATTTCCCCACGCCGGACCTTCAGGACAGCTTTCGCGGTATGCAGGGCGCCTTCCGGTCGGCGATCAACGGCATTGAATATGCCATCAAAGCCGGAGTGGAGGTGCAGCTCAATTGCACCATTACCACCCGCAATGTGGCCTATCTCGAGCAGCTATTGTCCCTGGCCATGGAGATGGGGGTGGTCTCATTTCATCCTTTCCTGCTGGTGCCCACCGGCAGGGGGAAGGACCTGGAAAAGGAAGAGCTGCCGGCGGCGGAATATGAGAGGGTGCTGCACTGGCTCTGCGAGAAGCAGGCCGAGCTCGGGGAGCGGATTTCGATGAAGCCCACCTGCGCGCCCCATTACATGAGGGTCATGCACCAGATGGGGGTCGCGCCATCTCACGGAGGACATGGCGCTGGAATGAACAGGGTCACCCGCGGGTGCCTGGTGGGCACCGGCTTCTGCTTCATATCCCACTTGGGGCAGGTACAGGGCTGTGGCTACCTGGACAGGCCAGCGGGCAACATCCGCGAGCAGAGTTTCAGCCACATCTGGTGGCACTCCCCCCTGTTCCAGGAACTGCGCGACCTGGCCCTCCTGGAAGGCAAGTGCGGCCTGTGCGAGTTTAAGAAGGTCTGCGGCGGCTGCCGCGCCCGAGCCTATGAGTCCACGGGGGATTATCTGGCAGAAGAGCCCTACTGTGTTTATGAGCCAAGAAAGAGGCAGGCAGGGGTGGAGGTAGGGCCGAAAGCAAATGAGGGTTGCCGAGAATGGTAGCCCCCTCACCTTGGTCCTCTCACTCCAGGGGAGAGGATATCCCGCTGGCAGTGCCCTCTCACTTGAGGGGAGAGGGATAGGGTGAGAGCGATCATGATAAGAGAGAAGTTGCTGAAGGATAACTTGGACGGTCAACTGCTCAATCTCATGCAGGTTGAGTTCCCGCTCGTCGTCCGGCCTTTCGAAGAGATGGGGAGGAGGCTGGGTATGGCGGATGGAGAGGCACTGAACCGGGTGAAGCAGATGAAAGCGGGAGGGCTCATCCGGCGGGTGGGTGTAGTGATAGATTGGAGGCGACTGGGCTTTCGCTCGACCCTGGTGGCCCTGCGCCTCCCCGAGGAGCGCCTGGACGCGGCAGCCAGCATCATCAGCCAGCACCCCGGCGTGACTCACAACTACGGACGGCAGCACCATTTCAATCTCTGGTTTACCCTGACCGTCCCGCCGGAAGACGACCCGGAGGTGGAGGCTCAGATCCTCTCCGCAAGGGCGGGGGCTGAGGCCGCGGTCATCCTGCCTTCGATCAGAGTGTTCAAGATAACCGCCAACTTCAATATGGTTGATAGCGGCTCTCCCATCCTGGAGGTAGCGGGCAATGGAAGCGCCGAGAGCGCTCCGCCCCTCTTTCATCTTTCCTCCGAGGACAGGGCCGTCATTCGCGCGCTGAATCGTGAGCTTCCCCTTGATGAGACTCCCTTTGAGGCGGCCGCCGGGCAGGTCGGCCTTACGGTAGAGAGATTACTTGAGAGGGCCAGGTCGTTGAAGGAGGCCAAGGTGGTGAGGCGCTACGGAGCGGTGGTCCATCACGTCCGCGCCGGTTTCAAGTCCAACGCACTCTCCTGCTGGAAAGTGCCCGCCGGGGAGATCGAGGCCATCGGGGCGAAGGTCGCCTCGTTTCCCACTGTCAGCCATTGCTATGAGAGGAAGACCGGCGGCGGGTGGTACTACAACCTTTTCGCCATGCTTCATGCTTCGACAGAGGACGCCTGTCGCTCCGCCGCGAGGGATATCGCCTCAGCGACCGGGATAGCCGATTATCTTCTACTCTTCACCCAACATGAGTACAAGAAGGAGAGGCTGGGCTATCTGGATGACTAATCCTTACTACCCCATATTCTTGAAGGTCAAGGGGGAGAGATGCGTGGTGGTAGGCGGTGGCGACGTCGCCGAGCGGAAGGTCAGGACGCTTCTGGGCTGCGGCGCCCTGCCGGTAGTGGTCAGCCCGTCGCTCTCAAGCGGCCTGCGCTCGCTCGCTGACCAGGGGATGGTAAAGGTGGTCGAAAGGGAGTACGAAGCAGGGGTGCTGGAGGGCAGCCGTCTGGTCATCGCTGCCACGGATGATACTGCGGTGAACGCTCGGGTGGTCGCGGAAGCCGGAGAGAGGGGCATTCTGGTGAATGTGGTGGACTCAGCAGAGTTGTCCGACTTCATTCTGCCGTCTCTGGTGCAGCGGGGCGACCTGACTGTCGCCATATCAACCGCAGGGAGAAGCCCGGCCCTGGCGCGCAAGCTGCGGACGGTGCTGGAGCATGGGCTGGGCCAGGAATACGGTGAGCTTGCTTTGCTGCTCAGTGAAGTCAGGGGGGAACTCAAGCGGCGGGGAAGAAAGGTGGAGGGGGACACCTGGCAGGAGTACCTCGACCTGGAGATGCTGCTCCGGCGTCTGAAGCAAGGGGAACGAGAAATGGTGAAGAAGGAACTGGTAGCTTCCCTGGCGGGGGAGACGGGCTAATGAAGAGTGAATACCCTGTTTGTCATTGCGAGGAGGCCGCCGCAGGCGGAGGGCGAAGCAATCTCACACGGCTCTGGGTCATACGGGTACGGAGATTGCTTCGCGGAGTTTATCCCTTCGGCGAAGGGGTCGCAATGACATGGGGGGTGGGCCGGGAATGACGAGAGAATCACCAGTAAGGCGTAGTGAGCATAGGCAATGCATCTCTTAGCTGCTGGTTTGAATCACCACTCCGCTCCGCTTGAGATAAGGGAGAAGCTGGCGCTGGGAAAAGAGCAGTTCCAGGAGGCCATGGGGGCGCTGGCGGAGCGGGTAGAGCAGGGCATGTTGCTCTCCACCTGCAACCGGACGGAGGTCTATGTCGCCGGCGCGGCGGCGCCTCCGATGGGGACATTGTGGGAATACCTCTCTTCTCTCAGCGGTCTATCTGCCGCTGAGCTCGAGCCTTATGTCTATGTTCACACCCGGGATGAGGCCGTCAGGCATCTCTTCCGGGTGAGCGCCGGACTGGACTCGATGGTGATCGGCGAGTTCGAGGTGCTGGGACAGGTGCGGCGGGCGTTGGAGCAGGCTGAGCATCTCAAGCTGCTACCCATGCCGTTGCGACGCCTGTTCAAGGATGCGGTGCGAGTGGGCAGAAGGGTGCGTTCCGAGACCGCCATAAGTCAGGATGCAGCCTCCCTCTCGTCCGTGGCGGTGTCCCTGGCTAGAAAGCTCTTCGGTGATTTGAGAGGGCGGAAGGCGCTGGTAGTCAGCGCCGGCGAGGCCGGCGAGCTGGCCCTCGAGGCGGTGATCAAGGCAGGAGCTTTCGACGTCGCCATCACCAGCCGATTCCACGATAAGGCGGAGAGGCTGGCCAACCTGCTGGGCGGCCGGGCCATTCCCTACGACCAGCTCGAGGCCGGCATGGCGGAGGCCGACCTGGTCATCACATCCAGCTATGCTCCTCATTTCCTGGTCAGGCCGGCGATGGTAAAGCAGGCTCTGGCGCAGCGGCCTCAGCGTCCTCTCCTTCTCATCGATATCGCCGTGCCGCGAGTCATAGACCCCGAAGTGGCCGAAGTGCACGGTGTTCATCTGCACGACCTCGATGACCTGAAAGATCTGTGCGAGACCAACCGCGCCCGGCGGCATGGAGAAGCGGAGAAGGCCTCAGCCATCGTCGAGGACGAGGTGGTGCGCTTCACGAAGTGGTGGGACTCGCTGGAGGTGGTGCCCACGATAGTTGCCCTGCGAGAAGGGGCGGAGTCGGTGCGGAAGGCCAAGCTGGCTCGAACGCTACCCCGGCTGCATAGCCTCTCAGAAGAGGACCGGGCATCGATAGAGGCGATGACACGTTCGCTGGTGGACAAGTTGCTTCACGTCCCCATCTCCTATGTCAAGGGGAACGGCGATGTTGCCCGCCGGGCGGAGATAGTGCGCCAGGTCTTCAAGCTGGAGGAGAAGGGGGACCCATCTCCCTGAGCCATTTCCCTTTACTAGTTTTGACTGATTACTAATGTCACATCGTGGGGTGCTTTCCCTGTCATTCTGAGTTCGCGAAGCAGAACGAAGAATCCGATCCTCTCCCCCCTGGAGGGGGAGAGTTAGAGAGAGGGGGACCATGACCGGGACCACACCCTCTCCCTAGCCCTCTCCCGTCAAGGGAGAGGGAACACGGCGGATAGCCGCGCTGAGTTTATCCCTTCGGTGAACTCAGGGCAGGCTCTGAGTAATTTGGCGAAGGGCTCGCAGTGACAGCAACATTATGAGGAGCATGGTAGTTCGCATTGGTTCCCGGGGAAGCCAGCTTGCTCTGGCGCAGACAGGGTTGGTGGTGGACGAGCTCCAGGGCCATTACCCGCAGGTGGAGTTTGCCGTGCAGGTAGTCAAGACCTCGGGAGACCGCCCATCC
>JAENJB010000210.1 GCA_016844565.1 Dehalococcoidia bacterium | reverse complement strand
CAAAAAGGGTGAATAGCATGGCCGAGGTACTGATAGTCTCGCGGAAGGCCTGCCTGGTCTCACTCCAGGTCGCGCGCCTCCTGAGTAAGGCGATAACCGTCATGATGAAAGTGGTCATGGCCCCCACGGCCGCCGCCTCCGTGGGCGTCACTATGCCGGAGTAAATACCCCCAAGTACAACGGTGAAGAGTATGACCAGGGGGAAAAGGCCCGGCAGGCTGGCAAACCTTTCTCTCCAGCTCACCTTCGACCCGGACGGAAGCAGATGCGGGGCTCGCAACGCAAGTATTATCAGCATCAAAGAGAAGCCAACCATGGTGAGCAGTCCGGGCACCACTCCCGACATCAGCAGCTTGCCTATCGATTCGGCGACGCAACCGGCGGCCAGCTTCTTGTCATAGCCAAGCCTTCTCATTTCCGGGATGGCTATCATACCCAGCGCCTCCGCGGTCGCGGTGCTCGACCCACTGATAGCGCCGAAGATGGCCCCGGCCGCCATGGTGGCCACTCCGAGACCGGCCGGAATTCTTCCCAGCCACTTGTAGCCCACGTCATAGGCCACCCGGCTCAGACCGGCGGTGAAAGCCAGCGCCCCCATCAGGATGAACATCGGCACCATGGTGAGGGAGTAGTTGCCCATCTTCTCCAGAGGCGTCACCCCCAGCATCTGAGCCGCCAGCCCGAGGCTCCTCAGCGCAGACAGGCCGATGGTTCCACACAGCGCCAGGGCGAAGGCCACGGGCATGCCCAGCACGAGCAGAAGAAGCAACAGCCCTGTGACAATGAGCACCAGCATCATCGGGTCCATCGGTCTCTACCGTTTGTCCGTTCTCTTGAGACTATTCAGGAGATCGTTGCTTAACTGGAGGCAAAGCAGGAGCAGCCCGAGAAAGAGGATGAATCGCACCGGCCAGACGGGAAACTTCATGGTGGAAAACCAGAACTCCCCCTGCTGCCACGACAGGTAGGCGGCGTTCGCCGAGGACCAGCTCATAATGGCAAAGACCGCGAGCGCGAGCAGCAGCAGAGGTCTCCCCAGAGCCCTCTGCAAGCGAGGTGATAACCTGCTGACGAACAGCTCCATGTAAACGTGGCGGCGCTCAAGCTGGGCGAAGCCTATGCCCAGCGAAATCACCAGCACGAGCAGGAAGGTGCTTCCCTCAACGGCCCCGGCGATGGGTTTCATAAGAACATAGCGCCCCACCACGTCCGCCGAGGTGAGAAACATGATAAAGAACACGCCGCCAACAGAAACAAGGCTGGCCAGATTCAGCAAGCCGGCCAGCCGCGTGTTTCTCCTGAGCCAGACGAGGAACAGCTTCATTCTCCGCTCGTCACCCAATCATGTCCTCGGCGGGCCTCAATCGAGTCCCGCCGAGGACGTCAGTCAGCGTTTCACGGAACGGTCACTTGGGGAAAGGATGTATGTACCGGGACTTGGGCTCATATTTCTTCACGAGGTCCTGGTACTTCGCCAGAAACTCCTTCGTGGGAGTGCCGGGCTTATCGGTCTGTTTCAGCCAGTCATCCCACAAAGTGGGTAGTACCTTTGCCTTCCACCGGGCGATCTCCTCCGGTGGTAGCTTATAGAAATTAACATTGGCCGCCTGCATGCCCTTGGTGCCAATGCCATCCCACTTTATAAGGGAATCGGTTATGACAGGGATGGAGTCCTCCATCACCTTGTCAAAGGCCTTCTGAATATCCGGGGGTAGCTTCTTCCAGGTGTCCATGTTCATCACGAAGAAGGTGGTGGAGTGGATGCCTCCCTGCCAGTCCACGACGTAAGGCGCTACCTCCTGGAGCTTGGCCGTCCAGATGTAGTCATAGGGCCAGCCGATGTATCCGTCAACGGTACCCCTCTGGAGGGCCTCATAAAGTTCTCCGGTCTGCGTCGGCACCGGTGTGCCGCCGAGCATCTTGATAACGCCAAGATAGTGACCCACGCCGCGCCACTTCTTGCCAGGGATATCCTCCATCTTGGTGAAGGGCTTCTTGGAGCCTGCCATCGTCGGGCTCACCGCCCAGGACAGCACCAGACGCACGTTGTTTTTAGCCTCGAACTCCTCTCTGAAGGGAGCATAGGTCTTATAGAGTTCATTCATGGCCAGCATCGAGGCATCAGGGCTCGATGTGATATAAGGCAGGACCGTAGTGGCGCCCAGCGGGAACTCCGCCAGGACAAAGGTGGTCCCCACCACAGCTATATCAATAACGCCTTTCTTCGTCAGGTCGAAGCTCTCACGAGGACCACCCAGCGCCCCGCCATGATAGACTTCTATCTTTACCTTCCCAGCGGTCCTCTTACCTATCTCGGCCGCATACCAGTCGATCACCTCACCGTAAGAGGTCTCCTTGGCCAGCCAGCTATTGAGCTTGAATGTGTAGGTGGGAGCAGCCGCCGGCTTGGGGGCGCAACTGCTCCCTACAATTAGCAGGACAAGGAAAAGACCTAGCAAAAGAATCCATGGTCTAGCTCTCATTATCTTCCTCCCTCTTTGTTGAATCTCCTTGACTAGCATCCAACCTAGAACGCAATCGAGATATTCATTCTTGCTTTCCAACCCCCTTTCACTTCAGTGTGCTGTTTACTAACCTTTCCAGGTTGTGACTTCGTATTCCCTTCTCTATGCTATAGGGGGATAAATGCCTGCTTTCAGCAGTGAGTATCTCAGCACAAAGCTCCCGGTAAGCTCAGATATGC
>JAENJB010000062.1 GCA_016844565.1 Dehalococcoidia bacterium | reverse complement strand
GGAGTGCTCTTGATGAGGATGGGCGTCTCTATCTCCAGGAACCCCCGGGCATCGAGGAAGTCCCGCATGAACTTCACCACCCTATGGCGAAGAATCATGTTTTCCCTGATGCGCTGGCGCCGGAGGTCGAGATAGCGGTATTTCAGACGCAGGTTCTCATCCACCTCCACCTCTTCGTTGATATAGAAAGGAGGCGTCCTGGAGGCATTCAGAATTTCAGCCTTATTTACGATGACCTCGACATCGCCAGTGGCCATGCGGGTGTTCTCCGTTCCCGCCGGCCTGGGGGCCACCTCTCCTTCCACTCGGAGCACATACTCCGAACGCAGTTTGGTGGCCACCTCATGGCCCGCCGGCGTCTTCTCCGGGTTGAAGACCACCTGCACCAAGCCTTCCCCGTCCCGCAGGTCGATGAACACCAGGCCTCCGTGGTCGCGCCGACGGTGCACCCAGCCGGCCAGGCTCACCTTCTGGCCGATGTGATTCTGACGCAGCTCTCCGCAGCTATGGTCTTTGAGCAAGGGGACTCTCCAATGATTCGCCGAATGCCGAATTATAAGCCTACGGGGATTGGCCGTTCAACTTGGTACGGGGGGTTGACAACTACGAGCAAATTAATTGATAATGGCAATCATAGTTGCAAGAAACTCACCGAAATGGCAACCCCGGCACAAATTGCCGAAATAAAAAATAGTTAAATAAACGGAGGCACAGAATGGCTTGGAAGGTCGAGGGAGACTACTTCGAGAACTGTAACTGTGACGTCATGTGTCCGTGCGTGTTCACATCAGACCCGACCAAGGGCGTCTGTGACTTGGGCGTAGCCTGGCACATTGAGCAGGGCCAGTTCGACGGGACACGCCTGAACGGGCTCAACGTAGCCCTGGTGGTCCGTTCCCCCGGCAATATGGTAAAGGTCAAGTGGGAGGTGGCCCTCTACATCGACCAGCGGGCCAATGCCCAACAGGCCGAGGCCCTTGGCAAGGTCTTCTCCGGCCAGGCCGGTGGAGTTCCAGCCGCCCTGACGCCCTTCATCGGGAAGGTCCTGGGGGTGAAGCAGGTCCCCATCCAGTTTAAGTTGGAAGAGAAAACCAGGAGCGTGAGCATCCCCGGGATCCTGGAAATGGAAGTGGCCCCAGTCAAGGGCGGCGATCCCAAGCAGGACCCGTATCTGGTCAACCCGCCTCTGGGGATCACGCCCGGGTTCCCCATGTATGTTGCCGCCTCCCGCAAGGGGACGTACAGCGACTACGGGAAGCGATGGGACAATGCGGGCAAAAACGGCTTCTTCGCCAAATTCGCCTACTCATGGTAAAACTCCAAATGGTTGGGCTGCGATCGGGCAGTGGTACTGATGACACCTGAAGCATCGCCGTCGGTATCGGGGATAGTTGCGCTGTCGGTTCCAATTCGACGTCGCGACAAGTTGTTCATCACCGGGGCGCTACTCCTCTTCGCTGCCTTGGCGTGGGGAGATCTTCTTCGCCGTGCCGGGAGCATGGGCATAATGGACCCTGCCGCCATGGCTACGTCCCCACCTTCCCTGTTACTCCAGGGGGCGCTATTCCTGGGGATGTGGACAACCATGATGGTGGCCATGATGTTCCCCACGGCGGCGCCCATGGTATACACCTTCGCTGCTATCTACCGGAGCCGCAAGGAGCAAGGGGCAGCTTATGTGCCAAGCTGGGTGTTCCTGGCCGGTTACCTGCTCGTATGGGCTGCTGTGGGGATACCCGGCTTTGCCGCCAGCTGGGGCCTAGGTGCCGCCGCCCACATGTTTGCCCGGCTCGGCTCGTATGGCCCCCTGGCTATGGGCGCTATTATTTCCGTAGCGGGACTGTACCAGCTTAGCCCATTGAAGTACGCCTGTCTCTCCCACTGTCGAACGCCCCTGGGGTTCATACTCCACCACTGGCGGGACGGCTATAAAGGCGCCCTGCAGATGGGGACTGCTCATGCCTGGTACTGCGTGGGCTGCTGCTGGATGCTTTTCGCCACCATGCTTGCTGTAGGAGTAATGAACCTGGCGTGGATGGGTGCCGTGACACTACTTATCTTTGCAGAGAAGCTGCTGCCCCAAGGTGTGCTGGTGAGCAGGGTTACGGGCGCGCTGCTTTTGGTGGGTGGTCTTGTTATGGCCATCAGCGGGCTGTGAGATGCTCGTCTCAAAGTCGTAAACATAGCAAGCCCGGTCCCTTTCAAGAGGGCCGGGAAACGGGTTCTAGTTCCTCACCACGGGTCCGGTATCCTTCTCTCAAAAGTAGGGAGGCAGTAGATAGCGTCCTCCGGACACTCCCGTTCGCAGATAAAACAGCTCTGGCAGTCCCGCAGGTACTTGATGAAAGCCTTGTTGCTCCCGTCGTCCATCCGGAAGACGTCCATGGGGCACTCGTCGACGCATATCCCGCAGCCGGTGCAGAGAGTCAGGTCTATCTTCCTTACGCCCATCTCACCTGCCCCCCATCAATGCTGACCACGCCCATATCAGCAGCCCTCTGCCACAGAGGATGGAGGGTCTTGTCCGGCCTCGGCTTCACCGGATAGCGCTCGAAGGGCAGCATCTCCATCCCCACTTTCACCCCATCACCTTCACGGCGGACCGTCACCCATTTCAGCCAGCTCTCATTGTCGATCAGGGGATAGTCCTCCCGCAAGTTGTAGCGGCCTTCGTGGGCCATCCGAAGATAGTGGGGGTCGTAGGCGCACAGCAGAGGCGCCTGGTCCCGCCATATCTCCTCTACCGTCTTGAGGGCCCTCTCCATCCTCTCCTCTCGCCTCAGGATGAGCACGTCATACGGCGAGAGGGCCTCCTGCACGGAAAGCAGCACCTGGTCCGGCTCGATGCCTTCCTTTCGGTTCAAAGGAGCGAAGGTCTCTTCCCTGAGAGTCTGAATCTGCTCCCGCTCCAATTCCGGCTCGCCGCATTCCCGGGCATGTTCGGCGGCGAATCTCCCTGCTCTGCCGCCGGAGGTCATGGCACCGGGTAGAGCCCGCTGTCCCTCGCCACCGCCGGGAGGGATGGCATCGCCGCAGGCGAAAAGCCCGGAGACGGTGCTTTCATATCTCCGGTTGACCTTCAGGCCGCCGTCGCACTGGATAGCCGCCGGCTCCCACTCCACCTTCCGCGTGAATCTGTCGCCGGCAACCACGCCGACCCTTTCGAACATCATCATTGGCATGGGGATGACCCTCTTGAAGCGCAGCACCGTCTCCGGCTCCAGGTGGGTCAGATCGAGGAAGATGGGAGCATTGCCACGCCTGGCTTCCATGGCAAAGGATGGGGTGAGGATATTCAACGGCGCCCTGTCCTTCAGCTCAGGATGGTACCTCTCCATGAACCTTTCGCCTTTAGAGTTCACGAAGAAACCTCCGGAGCCGACGTACATGTTCATGCCGGGCCCGATGTCGTAGCGCGCCGCCATGTTGTTCCATCGGGCCTGGTCGAGCCCCTCCAGCTCTGCTCCCACCTGATATGCCAGAGCCAAGCCATCGCCGGTAGCACTACGGTTACCGGGATTGCGTCCCTTGTTCCAGCACCTGCCCGCCGCCACGACCACGGCCTTCGCCCCGAAGACGCGGAACTCCCCGGAAGGGATATGGAAGCCCACCGCCCCGGAGACCGCACCGTCACGGGTCAGCAGGCCGGTGACCATGGTCTTGTCACGATTCTTACGCCGGCGCCCAGGGCCGCCTTCCTCATGGCCCCCATCATCTGGAGGCCGCCGTGGAACATGACGAACTTCCCCGTTCCCCGGCCGGGATGCCGCTGGAGCTTGCCGTCGGGCAGCCGTTCGAACCCCACGCCAAAGCCCTCCATTTCCTTGAGCCTGGCGGGAAAATCGTCGAAATGGTCCTGGAGACGTTCCTGGTCGCAAAGATGATGGGCGCGGACGACCATGTCGGTGAACATCCGCTCCCGGTCGTCTTCTTCAGGGAGGAAGGAAGAGATGACGCCGGCGGCGCAGGCGCTGCACCCGCTCCTGCCGGCGTAGGCCTTGTCCACCTGGACAACCTGCCGCGCTCCCGCTTCCCTGGCCTTGATGGCGGCGAGGGTGCCCGCCAGACCACCACCGATGACCAGGACGTCGATGCCCCGGATAGCCTCTTCAACCATTCAGCCTATCCCCTTGCTCCAGCATTCCATCATATAGTATTAGAGGGACTTTCGCCCCTCTAATACTTTTCTCAATTACCGACGAGCAGGACTAGGTCCCTCTCACGCCCAGAAGCTTATTCCAGAAGTCCTGAGCTTTCTTGCTGTTCTCCTGGCTGTAAGCGGTCGAGGGAGCGGCGACTACCTTCAGGCCAAGCGTTTCAAGCTCCAGATGGGGCCTGGCCTTCTTCATAGCCTCGGGGCTGTTGACCAGAACGCCCTGGCCGTTGGAGAAGACCACCTGCGCCTCGGGAGAAGTGAAGAAATCGGCGAAGAGTTTGGCCGCGTTGGGGTGCGGGGCCTTGGCTACGACTGCGACCGCCCAGGTGGTGGTCGGCACCGGGTTGATGGGAGTCAAGGCCAGGGGGGCACCCTTCCACTTGTAGCGGAAATAGGTGTTCAGTGAGGAGAACTGATGAATCTGAAACTCACCCGCAGCCAGCCTGCCTATGGCACCTTCGAAACCTCGATCGAACATAGGTCGGGTGTTGTTGATCATCTCCTGGAAGAAGGCGAAGGACTTGTCCCAGTTCATCGCTCCTCCCTCGCCCCAGAGGTAGGCATAGATAATGGGCAACTGGTCGTTAGAAGAGGAGTTGATGGCCTTCCCCCTCCACTTCGTGTTCTTCAGATCATCGATGGCCTTCGGGGCATCGGCCGCCGAGACCAGCTCGGTGTTGTAAACGGGAAGCTTGGGGCTCCGGGCGTAGTACCTCCAGAGGTTGTGGCTGGGGTTGAACTCCTTGTCCCATCCCCTAGTGGTGGGCCAGTCATAGGCCACCAGCAGGTCCTTGAGATCGTTTATGCTCAACTCATCGGTGGTAAGCACATCCACCGTGAACCTGCCCGCCTTGTTCTCCTCCAAAGCCTTGTTCA
Organism: Dehalococcoidia bacterium; assembly: GCA_016844565.1. Classification (GTDB taxonomy): domain Bacteria; phylum Chloroflexota; class Dehalococcoidia; order JAENJB01; family JAENJB01; genus JAENJB01. The sequence goes on along the minus strand of JAENJB010000062.1, from coordinate 9,088 downwards.
CCAGGTCGGGGGTCCGGGCATCCCATATCTTGAGGTTGATGCCGGGGTACTTCTCCTTGAAGAGGGCGACGAGGCCCTCCCCGTTCTGAAGGGAGTGGGTCCAGAAGACTATCTCCCCCTCCTTCTTGGCCGCCTCATACAGGGAAGACGGCGCCGCCGGAGTGGGCGCTTGCGGCGCGGGAGTGGTCGGTGTCGGCCTTTCAGGGGCCGGCGCCGGCTTCGCCGGTGCAGCGCAGGCGGCGAGCACCAGAACCAAGAGCAGCCCCACCAATGCCAGGTATCGCGAGAATCTCATGTACTACACCTCCTGTTTGGTTTTGAATGTGTGGTCGTAGCTGCGCTTATCTACCCCTCATGGCCTTGCTCCAGAACTCCTGGGCCTTCAGGGTGTTCTCGACTGTGTAAACCTCCGGCGGAGCTATGAATATCTTCAGTCCCTTTTCCACCAGCTCCAGGTTGGGCTTGGCCTTCCTGGCGGCCTCGGGACTTGAAGCCAGCGCCCCCTGGCCGTTGGCGAAGAACACCTGCGCCTCGGCGGAGGTGAAGAAATCGGCAAAGAGTCTGGCCGCATTGGGATGCGGTGCATTCTTGGCAATAGCTACCGCCCACATGGTGGACGGCACCTGGTCCAGCGCCACCAGGGCAATGGGCGCCCCTTTCCACTTGTACCGGAAGTAGGTGGTCAGTGAGGACATCTGGTGAAGGACTACATCGCCGGCAGTAACCAGGCCCACCGCCCCTTCAAAGCCCGACATCACCCTCGGCCTGGTGTTATCAACGACCTCCTGCCAGAAGGCGAGGGACTTGTCCCAGTTGAGCTTTCCACCCTCGCCCCAGAGCCACGCATAGATGAGCGGCAACTGGTCGTTGGAGGTGGAGTTTATGCTCCTTCCCCTCCACTTCGTGTTCTTCAGGTCATCCAGCGTCTTCGGGGCCTCGGCCGCGGAGACTAGGTCGGTATTGTAGACCGGCAGCTTGGGAGCACTGCCATAGAACCGCCACAGGTTGTGAGAGGGTTTATAGAGCTGTTCCCAGTCTCTGGTGGCGGGCCAATCATAGACAACGAGCAGGTCTTTGAGATGGTTCATGTCTAGGTCGGGCACACTGATGACATCTACGGAGAACTTCCCCACCTTGGCCTCTTCAGTCACCTTAGCGATCAGGTCTGGACTTCTGGCATCCCACACCTTGAGTTTGACGGAAGGATATTTTGATTCAAAGAACTTGAGGAATAGCTCCGAATCCTGAAGGGAATGGGTCCAGAAGGATATCTCTCCCTCCTTCTTGGCCGCCTCATACAGGGAAGACGGCGCCGTGGGAGTGGGCGCTTGCGGCGCGGGAGTGGTCGGTGTCGGCCTTTCAGGGGCCGGCGCCGGCTCGGCCGGGGCGGCGCATGCCGCGAGCGTGATTACGAATACCAGGGCTAGCGCTATCAACCAATACCGGGAACCTTTCATGCACTTTCCTCCTGCTTCGTAGACTGCCAACAGGTGATGCATCTAACTATTAATAACGCGAGAAACGGCTTCAGGTTACCCCTGAATATATCAGCTTTCCCGATGGCGAGCAAACTCATGTATTTGACTCTATCCTATGCGGATGGTATCCTTTTTCTACCTATGTTATCGACCCGTATCACCCAACTGCTGGGCATCCAGCATCCCATCCTGCAGGGGGCCATGCAATGGCTCTCCCGAGCGGAGCTGGTGGCCGCCGTCTCCAACGCGGGTGGACTGGGCATCCTGTCCGCTCTGACCTTCCCCGACGGCAAGGAGCTGAGGGAGGAGATCAGGAAGACGCGGAACCTCACCACCCGGCCCTTCGGGGTCAACGTCACCCTCCTTCCCACCTCCCGCCAGGTGAACTACGGGGAGTACTTCGCCGTGGCCCTGGAGGAAGGAGTGAAGGTCATCGAGACCGCCGGGCGCAGCCCGGAACCCTACCTGAAGCAGATACGAGACGGAGGCGCTAAGCTCCTTCACAAGGTAGCCAGAATAAGGGACGCCCTCACCGCCGAGCGGCTGGGCGTGGATGCCGTCACCATCGTGGGCTTCGAAGCGGGGGGACACCCGAGCGCCGACTGCGTGACCTCGTTCATTCTCATCCCCGAGGCCGCCGACCGGCTGAAGATACCGCTCATCGCTGCCGGGGGCATCGGCGACTCCCGCGGCCTGGTAGCCGCCCTGGCGCTGGGCGCAGAAGGAGTGATGCTGGGCACGCGCTTCGTGGCCACCCGGGAGTGCCCGGCGCATCCAACAGGCTTCCGAGAGGGACACCATACTTCTGGAGCGCTCCATCAACAACATGGGGCGGTTCATGAAGACGGCCTATGCCCAGAAGGTGCTGGAGATGGAGGAAAGGGGAGCCAGCCTCGCCGAACTGCTGCCCTACATCAGCGGGGAGCGGGGCCGCAAAGCCCTTCAGGAAGGCGACACCGAGAATGCGGTCATACCATGCGGGCAGGTGGCGGCGCTACTGCACCGTATCCCCTCGGTCAAAGAGGTCATAGAGAATCTGGTAGCTGACGCAGACAGAGTGATGTCCCGACTTTGTCGGGATGCCGTCCTTAGTGGAGGTCCATAAGAGATGTCCTTCGTCAAAGGCTTGCGTTGCCGCGAGTGCGGGCATGAATACCCGGTGGCTCCGACCAACGTGTGCGAGCTCTGCTTCGGCCCGGTCGAGGTGGTCTACGAGTACGAGGCCATCTCCAGGAGCATCAGCCGGGAGAAGATTACCCGCGGCCCGCTGAACATGTCCCGATACAAGGAGCTGCTGCCGGTGGACGGCGACATCATCGACATAGGCACCGGCTTCACGCCCTTGATCAGGGCCAAACACCTGGGGAAGCTCCTGAGACTGGAAAACCTTTACATCAAGAACGACTGCCTTAACCCGTCCTATTCGTTCAAGGACCGGGTGGTCTCCATCGCAGTCAGCAAGGCCATCGAGTTCGGCTTCGATACCCTGGCTTGCGCCTCCACCGGCAACCTGGCGGGCGCAGTGGCCGCTCACGGGGCTCAGGCCGGCCTCCAGTCCTATGTCTTCGTGCCCGCCAACCTGGAGCCGAGCAAGCTCATCGGCGCCTCGGTCTACGGGCCGACGCTGGTGGCGGTGGACGGCGACTACGATCAGGTAAACCGCCTTTGCAGTGAGCTGGCTGACAGGTTCAACTGGGCCTTCGTCAACGTCAACATCCGGCCCTTTTACGCGGAGGGAAGCAAGACCCTGGGCTTCGAGGTGGCGGAGCAGTTGGGCTGGCGGGCCCCCGACTACGCTATCGTCCCGGTGGCCTCGGGGTCCCTGTTCACCAAGGTGTGGAAGGGATGGCAGGAGCTTCACTCGCTAGGGCTCATCGGTCCGGTGAGGACCGGCATGTACGTCGCCCAGGCGGCGGGCTCCTCTCCGGTGGTCAACGCCTATGAAGCGGGGAAACAGGAGGTGCGCCCGGTCAAGCCCAACACCATCTGCAAGTCCCTGGCTATCGGCAATCCCGCCGACGGCCGCTATGTCCTCAAGATTCTGGCAGAGTCAGGCGGCGGGGCCGTGGCCGTCTCGGACGACGACATCGTCGACGGCATGAAACTGCTGGCGCAGACCGAGGGCATCTTCGCCGAGACGGCAGGAGGGGTGGTGACTGCCGCGCTCCGAAAGCTGGCCGGCAAGAAGGTGTTCCCTAAAGATGCAGTGGTGGTGGCGCTCATCACCGGTGCGGGATATAAAACGCTGGAGGCGGTGTCGGGGCACCTGCCCCCGGCACTGCAGATTCAGCCCACAGTGAGCTCGTTTGAGGAGGCGCTCCAGAAGAGGAAAGCAGAGGGAAAAAGTACTGCCTGAGGAGACGAGGGATGGCAAAACGAAGAGTAATGTTCACCTTTCAACCCGATTTAATAACCGAACCGGTTATCTACACTCTAGGGCGGAAGTTCCGCATCGCCACCAATATTCGACGCGCCGATGTTAAGGAGGACAGGGGCTGGGCAGTGCTGGAGCTCGACGGAAAGCCCGAGGACATCGAGCGGGGACTGGAGTGGGTGCGGTCTAAGGGGGTCAGGGTGGACCCCATCAGCGGCGACGTCCTCGAGGGGTGACGACCTCACCCTTCGCCCCCCGATACTCAGCCAGTTCCGTCATTGCAAGGAGGAGCGCCTGTGGCGCGACGACGAAGCAATCTCACCAGACTATGTCAGAGATTGCCACGCCCTCCCGACAAGTCGGGATGGGCTCGCAATGACAGGTAGAATGGGACTCGGGAGTTAAGAGGGCCGCCAGGCCCTCTCGAGAAACCTCTTCCCCCTCTCCTTCAATGAAGGAGAGGGGGCCAGGGGGTGAGGATCAGCAATGGAGCAATCAAGCCTAGCCATCAGCTTCACTATCTTGCTGGGAGCGGCCCTCATCGGCGGCATGATAGCCCACCGCCTGAGGCAGCCGATCATCCTCGGCTACCTGGTCATTGGCATGGCCATCGGCCCTCACGCCCTGAGGCTCATAGGCGACATCGAGCTGGTTCAGGGAGCGGCTACTATCGGCGTTGCCCTGATGATGCTGACCCTGGGACTGGAGGTCTCCTTCACACAGTTGAGGCAGGTGGGCAAGGTAGGGCTCTGGGGCGGCGCGGCCCAGATTGTCATTACCTTTGCCCTCGGCACTCTCGTGGGCGTGACCCTGTTCAGATGGCCTTTCGCCGAGGCAGCCATATTTGGTCTGGCCATCTCCATGAGCAGCACCATGATCGGCCTCAAGACACTGATGGACCGGGGCGAACTGGACGCCCCGCACGGGCGGATCATGATGGCCATCCTCATCCTCCAAGATATCAGCGTGGTCTTGATGATGGTGGTGACCCCCGTGCTCGGCGGCACGGAACAGAACCTCCTCCTGGCACTGGTCACCGCCGCCGCGATGGCCGTCCTCTCCATCGGGGCAGCCACCGTCCTCGGCATGTGGGGCCTTCCCTGGCTGATGGGCCGCGTGGGCGGCGTCCGCTCCCGCGAGTTGTTCCTGCTCACCGTTCTGGTCCTGTCCCTGGGGGCGGCCCTCAGCACACAGATTTTCGGCCTTTCCGCCGTCTTCGGCGCCTTCCTGATCGGCCTGGTGCTCCGCGAGACGAAGTTCGCCCACCAGGCCCTGGCAGAGATCACCCCTCTAAGGGACATTTTCGCCGCCCTGTTCTTCGTCTCCCTCGGCATGCTGCTCGACCCGCGGTTCGTCGCCGAGCAATGGCAACTGGTGGCAGCCACGGTATTACTCATCATCTTCGCTAAGACACTGGTCGTCTCCACTATCGTTCGAGGCTTCGGCTACAGCGGACGCACCGCGCTCCTGTCCGGAGCCGGCCTCTTTCAAATCGGTGAGTTCAGCTTCATTCTGGCCGCCGGAGGGGTGAGCTCCGGCATAGTCTCCGACCAGGTCTACTCCCTTCTCCTGGCCTGCGCCATCATCACCATGTTGCTGACGCCACTGTTCCTGGGATTGGCGTCCAGCCTGTACTACAAAATGGCGCCGCAAGCCATTGGCGAGGCATCAGAAGCGAAAAACGGCCCGCGTTTGCCCGGCTCTGAAATCGAAAAAGCGGCCGTCCCTGTGATACTGGCCGGCTTCGGCGCCATCGGTATGAAGATCGCCCGGGGCCTTCAGAATGCCAGCATACCTTACACCGTTATTGAGATCGACCCCGAAGTGATAAACGACATACGGTGTCGGGGCGCGGCCTGCGTCTACGGAGACGCCAGCAACGCCCACGTCCTTTCCCAGTTAGACCTCAGCCGGGCCCGGGTGCTCGTGATAACCTTCCCCGACCCGCTGGCGGTGCTGACCACGGCCAAGGCGGCCCTGGCGCTCAACCCTGGCCTGAAGATCATCGCCCGGGTCCACCGGGAAAAGGACGCCGAGGAGCTGAGAAAACTGGGAGCGATGGAGCTGGTGAGCCCGGAACTCCAGGCCAGCCTGGAGTTCCTGTCGAAGACGCTCGCGGCCTCCTGCCTCAAGGAAATGGAGGCCGAGCGAGCCTTAGCAGCCATTCGGCATGATGAAAAGATAGCCGAGCTCATCCCGGAGAAGCAAGACTAGCGGATTCACGGTTATTGCCTGCTCAAGAGCCATCGCGCGATGGGGAGCGAACGATTTCCAGAGGACCCTGGACTTGTCTCCTATCATGACCGCCACGCCCCTTCCAGCCGAGGGATTCGAGCAGGTCGCCAACGGCGCCATCGCGGTGACTGTGGTGACGAAGAGACAGGTCCGAATTGACCCGGTAGCGGTTGCCTCTTCCTTCACGTTTCTTGGTAACGTAGCCGGCGGCTAGGAGGTCGGCGATAATCTTACGTATCGTCCTCTCGGTGATGCCGATGGAGCTGGCTAGGTCTCGAGCTGTGATCCGAGGGTGGTGGGCGATATAGCTCAGGACCAGCGCATGATTGGTGAGGAAAGCCCAATCGGGCAAGAGCTACCTCCCTTAGAAAGAATCATCCTTAAAGGTCTTGACAAAACAGCCACTCGATGTATAATTATACATGAAACTTGAAACATCATTATAAGAACATGAAACTTAAACGTAGATGACTTCTCTTTATAGCACAGGCAGAGGAGCGATGCAAACCTCTGCCTTTATTGTTTTCGAGAAAGGAGGTGACAACACATGAAGAAACCGCCCGCGAAGCCGGCCCCAAAGAAATAAGTCGGCATTAAGCGATGAAGGGGTGGAAAGGTAACCTTTCCACCCCTCTCGTTTTGTATGGGGCTATGCCGCCCCTCAGCCCCCTCGCGAAGCTCCAAATCCAGAACTCTAAACAATTTCAAGTTCCAAAACCTTCCTGTCATTGCGAGTCCCGCTTCATCGGGGCGAAGCAATCTCATCACGCCACTAGCTCTGCAGAGATTGCTTCGCCATCCCGACAAGTCGGGATGGGCTCGCAACGACAGGCTGCGCCAGAAGTGACTATTTTCGAAGTAATGACAGGAAAGGGCAGATCTGCTGGGGATTCAGAGGCCAGAAGTTCGAGCTTGTCTCTCCGCCAGCCCCCTTCTCTTCTGCTCCAGTCGCACCTCCTCGGAGGTGGTGCGGTAGCGGGAGTGGAACTCTTTTCGGAAAAACGGGAAGGTACCGTTAACGATGGCATCCCTCGCCTCCCGCACCAACCCCAACAGGAAGTGAAGGTTATGTAAAGTGGCCAGCCGGTAGGCCAACAGTTCTTCGCACTTGAAGAGGTGGTGCACGTAGGCGGCGGAGAAGGTGCGGCAGGTATAGCAACCACAGGTCGAATCCAGGGGGGCCTCCCTATCCTTGTAAGCGGCGTTCCTGATGTTCTGCCTCCCCCCCCGGGTGAAGAAAGCTCCGTTGCGGGCGACCCGCGTGGGCAAGGCGCAATCGAACATGTCCACCCCTCTGGCGATAGCCTCGATGACATCCTCCGGAGAGCCGATGCCCATGAGATAGCGGGGCTTGTCCAGAGGGAGAAAGGAAACCGTCTCTGCGACTATGGCCAGGGTCTGCTCTTTCCCTTCCCCCAGCCCCAACCCCCCGATGGCGTAGCCGGGAAAGTCGAGAGCGGTCAGCCCGGCGGCTGACTGCCGGCGCAGCTCAGGAAAGACGCCACCCTGAACGATGCCGTAGAGCGCCTGGTCCGCCCGCCGATGGCTCCTCAGGCATCTCTCCGCCCAGCGCTGAGTCCTCTCCATGGCCGCCTGCACCTGGCCGATGTCCTCCGTGTTCGGGAGGGGCTGGTCGAGCACCATGATGATATCCGCCCCGAGCTTCTCCTCGCACTCAATGACCTTCTCCGGGGTGAGGAAATGCTCGCTGCCATCGATGTGGGAACGGAAGAGCACCCCGTCATCGCTGACCTTCGAAAGAGTGGTCAGTGAGAAAAGCTGGTAGCCGCCGCTGTCGGTGAGAATGGGGCCGTCCCAGGCCATGAAGCGGTGCAGCCCGCCGAGGCGAGCGATGACCTCGATGCCCGGCCTCAGGTAGAGGTGATAGGTGTTGGCCAGGAGCAGCATGGTCTTCAGCTCCTTGAGGTCGGCGGGCGTGAGAGTCTTGACGGTGGCCTGGCTGCCGACCGGCGCGAAGACAGGGGTCGGTACGGCCCCGTGTGGGGTGGTCAACTCCCACGCACGGGCTCCGGTCTCAGGGCAGGTGGCAAGAAGGCGGAAAGAGTGATTGATGATGGCTCTCCCCTCTACACTCACTCTTCCAGCCAGTTCTCCACAGTCAGTCCGGGGATTCTCTGGAAGTGGTGAATGTTTCCCGTAACGACCGTAAGGCCCCTGGCTAGGGCGATAGCCCCTATTCGCAGGTCCCCATCACCCAGAACTATGCCCTGACGCTCCAACTCTGCCCTCAGTTCGCCATACCGGCGTGCTGCGGCAGCATCGAAAGGAAGAACAGGCAGATTCGCCAGAAGGGTTTTCTCCACTTGTTCCAACAGAGCGCCTGTGCGCGCTCGCAGGCGGTAGGCCCCGTAGACCAGCTCTCCAAGGGTAATGCTGGAGGTGAATTGCTCCTCCGCCGGCACCAAAGCCAGCTTCGCAATGAGCGTTGTCGAAGGCGCCCTTCTAAGGAGATTGCTCAGAATATCCGTATCCAGCAGGAACATCAGGCTTCGAGTTCGACCGGACGGCCCCTGTCCTGCTCCCGGTTGGCATAGATGTCGGCGAGGAGGGCGTCCAACTCCTGGTCATCTACCTCGCGCCACGCCCCTACCAGAGCCAGCGCCCCTCGAGGCCGCGCCGGTGTCGGCTGTCCCCCCTCCAACCGCTCCAGGTCGCTGACGCTTACCATGGCGACCATGGGCACGCCTCGCCGCTCAATAATTACATGCTTGTCTCCGTGGGCCACTTCGGCCATCAGCGCCGAGAGTTGGGCTTTCGCCTGTGCCGCGCTCACCTTCTTGACCATGACTGCCTCCATATTAGTTGACCAATAGGTCATCTTGACCTATTCTAGCACGCCCGTGCGAAGGATGCAAGGTGATTTGCATATCGGACAACCCCAGGGTCACCAGCGAATCGGGCCTCAAGGTTGTGAGGCCTGCGGAGATTCTGTCAGCTTTGGGGGATGAGTAGATGCCCTGGATACCCAATAGGGCTACCC
>JAENJB010000061.1 GCA_016844565.1 Dehalococcoidia bacterium | reverse complement strand
CTTTTTGTGGGACCGTACAGACTCCTCGCACCACCTTATTGGTCTGCGTATCTTGAAGATGCGAGAGTGGTTATGGGTGATTCAACCATGGATGTAAAGAACAGGTACAGGGAAGAGGGACTGGTGGCAACGGTCTAAAAGTGAGCCAATCCAACGTTTGGTTTCTGAGCCACCCCGGGTTGTAGTATAGCGGCTCTCTTTCTGTTCCTCAACTCTCTATTGTTGTACTCCTTGCCTCCTTCCTTTCTTGGCTGGGTGGGGTGGGGCCGGATTCCCTGTTCCTGCTACGGAATGAGGATCCCCGGGTGGTGAGGATGTGGGAATGATGCCCCAGCCGGTCCAGCAGGGCGGTGGTGAGTTTGGCATCCCCGAAGACCTGCACCCACTCGCTGAAGGCGAGATTCGTGGTGATGAGGGTCGACCGGCGCTCGTAGCGCTCCGACAGCAGGTTGAAGAGGAGTTCACTGCCGGCGCGGTCGAAAGGCACGAATCCCAGTTCATCCACGATGAGCAAGTCCGCCCGTTCGATCTTCCGGTGGAGCCGGCCGAGTAGACGCTCGTCACGGGCCTCAAGAAGCGTGCGCACCAGCTCCGCCGCGCGGGTAAAACTTACCCGGAAGCGCCGGCGAGCAGCTTCTACCCCAAGGCCGATGGAGATGTGCGTCTTCCCTGTACCGATCGGACCGGCGAGGATGATGTCCTCGGCACGGCTCAGGTAGTCGCAACTGGCAAGCTCCAGCAGCTTCGGGCGGGATATTCCCTGCAGAGCCTTCCAGTCGAGCTGGTCCAGAGTCTTGATGTCGGGAAAATGCGCTTCCCGCAGCCGGTGGGCGGCGGTCCGCTCCTGGCGAGACCGTAGCTCGGCTTCTAGGACGCACCGCAGGAACTCCTCATAAGCCCAGCCGCCGTCACGGGCCTGGCGGGCCAGCGCCGGGTATTCGTGCGCTATCCCTGGAAGTCTCAGGGTACGCAGGTGCTCGGTGACCACGGCCTCCCGGATGGCAGTCTCACTCATCGCACTCCTCCCGCCAGCAGCACATCGTAGTCCGCCGGTGAGCCCGCCTCGATCCGATAGCTCTGAAGCGCCGCCGGTACTTCCACCATCATGCTGGTCTTCTGAATACGTGAGGACAGAGCCAATAGATCACAGCGCCCGGCCTGGAAGGCGGCTTCCAGCGCCTCGGCGACTGCCTGCGAGCCATGGTCGACAATAGCACCCAGCACACGGGACAGCACCCGCGCCGCCTCTTGCGGCCCGTAGCGGCTTTCCAGGAGAGACCAGAGCTTGCCGTAAGGCTCGCCGAGCTCCTTAACCAGTTCGGGCGCCACTTGGCGCACCGCCTGGGGTTTTCTGGCCAGCTCCGGCAGATAGTGACGGTACTGGACACGCCGTCCACCCCGCCGCTGCCGCGGCACCACCTCTGTCTCACCCCGGCAGCCGAGGCGGATGTCGTCGACGCCAACATACGCTGTGGCTTCCAAACGCGCCCAGCCGGACGGTACCGAATATCGAGCCTTTTCTATATCCACCGTCGACTTGTTGGATACCTGCACCAGCATTACCCGGCGTGCTTCAAACGGCCACTCCGGCAAGGCTATCAGTTGGCGGCACTCCTCCTGCCACATGTCCCAGCAGCGGCGACCGTCCTGCTGTACCTGCTCCCGCCAGGCTTCGTCCACCTCCCGAAGCACCGCCACCGAAATATCCGTCAAGCTCTCACCGCGCGGTACCGGCGTCATATGCTGGAGCCTGATGCTCTTGCCCCGGGCTTCCACGCCACCCTTGTCATGTCCCTCGCCTAGCCTGGCGAAGCACGGTTCGAACAGATAGTGGCTGACCAGCGCCTGAAATCGCTCGGTGAGCTGCGGAACGAGTCCCACCCTGCGCTTCACCGCCGGCGTCAGATTGTCGTACACTATGCGTTGCGGCAGACCGCCGAAGTACGTCGCCGCCCGTACGTGGCCATCGAGAAAAGCCAGCTGATCGCACGAGTCGTAGAGCCACAGGAAGTCGCGTCCGGAATAGGGCAGATGGAGGAGCAGTTTCCACGCGCGGTAGAACTCGCCGTTTTCTTCCACGGTCACTTCGAAGAAGTCGAATTGCCCCTCTTCGCCAGGCCGGTGGACCAATGGGATGTAGACCTCCGCCGAACGGCGGTGTTTTTCCCTGAGATAGTCACGGACGACGGTGATCCCCACCTGATAGTGCTCTGCAACAAGCTGGCGGTGGAGCCGGGTGCCGGTAAGCCTCTGCTTCGGCGTGACCCGATGCGCCCACTCCGCCAGTATCTCATCGATGCGCGGCGTCACTTTGTCCATGACCGGCCGGGGCCGGGGGACGCTCTCCTTACGGACGGGCTCTGACAGCGTGAGATACCGGGCCACCGTGTTCCGGCTCACGCCCAATTCGCGGGCAACGGATCGGATACTTTTACCCTCCGCCATCACCTTGTGGCGGATGATGTAGACCTTGTCCATTCGCAGCATTCCTTTCCTCCGGCATCCACTGGTTTCCCAGTAGATTACCGGACTTCAAGGAGTGGCTCAATTTCCGAGCGGCGAATGGCTCAGTTTCTAACCGGTGCATCCAAAGAAGTTCCTAGAAGACTCGAATTAGCGGCCGACTTCGTGGTTCATAGCGCCGTCTTATTGAAATGACACCTGTGAGTTCCACAGAAGTCGAAGAGAGCTATTGATGTGCCAGATTGTTACCGAAGGTTCTAATGAAATGTCGGTGTGCGAATAAGGCCTACTTAACATTCACTCAAAATGTTTTACATCGCAGACTACCTGCATTTGCTGTCACGGGGCGTGGCTGTTTTACTGAGTCAGTCTCGATAGTATATACTCAACAGTCTGAATATGCGATTCTTCTTCTTTAGCTAACTGGTCAAACTTGTCCCGAAGCAATGCATCCATCATCAAGTAAGCGCTTTGTCGGTGTAGTTGCAGGGCCAATTTTTCCTTTTCCAGTTGCCGCTGGAATATCTTAAGCATATCTGATTCTTCGGGGAAGGGCTCAAAAGACCAGTAAGGCTTCCCACCTAACTTGCTTATCGCCTTAGCAACTGTATCGGCATGATGGACAGAAGCGCTACCAAGTTGAAGCGCTCGCTTCCTTGCCGACTCATCCTTGATAGCGCTCGCCAGGCGCGGATAGTGGATTATTAGGGAATACTCCAGTTTCAGAATCTGATTTAACAATTCTAGCAGCTCAGGCAGATTTCCCGTGGCAATGCTGTCTTTCTTGGCCATACTGAGCCCTCCCTCCAGTTCGTGTGTTGCCCTCAATTCTAAATCTGGCGCCGTTTCAAAAGCAAGCAAGACTCAGTGGTTGTACTGCATCAATCTGAACGACGTAGCTTCCGTCAGGGGGAGAAGACTATCTACCACAGTTATCAATTAAGCAAAAGAGGCTTTTGTTGAGTGGGTGGTCTCGGCATTGCACGAAAGCTTGGAATGTTACCTTGCCTTGCAGCTTGATACCCCAGCTCCACCATTTTGGTAATTGTATTACCAAAATCAAAAGAGCCTTCAATCCCGATATCAGTCATCTCATCGGGAAGGTTGCCAGGTTCGCGGATAAAGCTTCAATAGGAAAGCCTTTTCTACTTCTGTAATCGGGAAATATCTTTCTACACTGGACTGGTAGACATCTGGACGGTTCGGTGATGGCCGGCCAACCATGAGTTTCGTCGGATCGTTGTTGTGCCCCAGACCTATCGCGTGCCCCAGTTCATGGGCAATAACGTTACGTGCCACATTAGGGAGATTGAGTGGGGGTGTCTGAGAGTCACGGATGCCAACAACAACTCGTGCAGTAGGGCCAGGAGCCGTGCTGAAAGATACGAAGTCTCCATCAGACAATGCGACTATTAGATCTCCAGGCATCCTCTTGACACTCTCTGGTGACTGAGGCAGAGTCTGACCTTCTAGAGTGGCTGAGCTCACTGCAGTAAGATAATCTAACGGCACCAGTTCTGTAATGTGGGTAACTGCGCCTAATCGGAATGGTGTCCCTAACTCAGCAAGCTGCTGATTCCAGAAATCCACGGCTTCCCGAACCAGATGAATTCTGGAGTCGGAGGCGCGGGCCGATATCGTAACGCTAGGTACCTTAGTCCACGGTCTCTCTGGGACCGTGTAGTGGATTATCCCGGGTGCTGTTGGTGGGGTGGATGTTAGGGGAGGAGCAGGGGTTGGCGCGGGCTCCGGTTTGGGTGATACCGGAGCAGTTTGCGCAATTTCGGTCTTGGTTGCTGGTGGCGCCTCGGCCGTCTTCTTAGCGCAGGAACTCAAGAGTAGAACCGTAGTTAGGAGACAAACTAAAACCACGGGCAAATTTCTTGTCATCTGCCTTGCTTCTTTTTTCAGTTGCCTTCTAATGCTGCGAAAAGCAGTGTAACAGGACCTGAGGAGCTACCCGTTCCTACCCCTGCAGCTTGAACACCTTCAGGGGGGTATCCCGCAGGACCTTCCTCTTCGTCTCGTCGGATATGTTCAGCGCCAGGAACTCCTTCTTCCAGCGGGTCATACCGTAGAAGTGGGAACCCCAGAGTACCTTGTTCCGGCCCCTCGGACTGTCCATGAACTCGATGGTCGTCTGCTTAAAACCGGACGGCATATACGCGTTCACCATGCCGTAGACATTGACGTGCCGCCACAGCATCGAGCACCACTCGTCGATCCACGGCCATCCTGTGTGGGTCATGATAATAGTCAGGTCCGGAAACTCGATGGCGACGTTGTCGACGTACATCGGGTGTCCGGGCTCGCTGGTGAGCGCCTCGGCAGAGTGGCCGGTCTGCAAGCCGACCGGTATGCTCAACTCCAGGCACTTGGCATACAGGGGATAGCACCTTCTATCATCAGGACGCATCCCGAAGGAGATGGGATGGAACCACACATACTTGAAGCCGTGTTCTTTGACGAGCATCTCGATCTCGTCCAGGCTTTCCTTGATCCGGAATGGATTATAGCTGGCGCCGCCGATGAGCCTGCCCTTGCCCCTCTGCACCATATCGACCACCGTCTCAGGGTGATAGCCGTACCACAGGGTGTGGTCGTGCTGGGACCAGGCTTTCGCCACGAGCACAAAGGCATACTGAATGGCCGCCTCATCCATCTCAGCCACCACCTCCTCCACCGAGTTCTTGCAGGTGGAGGCAATGGCTCTCCATTCCTCTCCAGGCTTCAGTCCGGCCCGCTTGGCTAAGCCGGCGAAGGTGGTGAGGACCATAGCGCGCGGTTCGGTGAAATTGAACATCTCTTTCACCAGCTCGCCGTTGAGGTAGTGTGGGAGCACGCTCCCGTCAATGGCCTGGATATCCTTGAGCTCCATCGTGGTTACCTCCTTGCGTAGCGTTTTCAGAATATGATTCGCGACCGGCCAATTCTACTCCTATGGAACAGGCGGCTTCAACCTCGCTTGAACGGCATTGACTTTCCTTCAGGCTCCTAATAAACTTCAAGGCATAACCCCGTAAGAAGAGAACTGACTCTCAATGATTTGCATGAGTGAGAACCGGTAGAGGAGACAGCTAATGAGAAGATTTGTCTACTGTCTGGCCAGCGTTGTTCTAGCTCTTGGACTCTTGCTTTCTGCTTGTGCTCCCAGGTCTGCCCCCACGCCGGCCCCATCATCATCGCCTGCGCCGGCACCGTCCCCTGCGCCTGCCCCGGCCCTGGGCGAGTGGGATAAGGTCCTGGCGGATGCGCGCAAGGAGGGCACGGTAACAGTCTACAATTCGTCGGGGGTCCTGCTGGCGGAAGCATTCAAGGAGGGGATGAAGCAGTACGGGATAAACGTGGAGGCTGTCGGCGGGACATCCGGTGAGCTTCAGTTGAAAATCGTGACCGAGCAACGGGCAGGGGCCAATGTTGCCGATGTCTTCCAGGCCGGCTGGACCAACAACATGAACCTGGTCAAGGGCGGACAGGCCCAGCCGCCCGGTGTCACTCTTCCATCCCTGAAAGAGAAGAATGTCTGGGAGATGCAACCGGACAAGTATGACCCCACCGGAAGCGCGTTCATTTTCGGTTGGAGTCTCAATGTTTCGCTCATCGCCAACACCGACCTGGTGACTAAGGGAGAGGTCCAGTCCTGGCAAGACCTTCTCGACCCCAAATGGAAGGACAGGATGACCATGACCGACCCGCGGACGGGGAGCGGGCCGGGCGCGACAGGGATAGCAGCCTGGATGAAGCTGGGCGAAGACTACTGGAAGAAAATGGCCGCTCAGCGCATTACTCAGCAGACGAACTGGAACGTTCCGGTCGACCAAGTGGTCCATGGTGAAAAGTCGATCGCCATCCTCCCCTCTTACTCGCGAGTGGTACCGCCCATCAAAGCAGGGGCCCCTATCCGGATCATCAACTTGAAGGAAGGCACGGACTACTTCGTCAACAGCATCAATCTGGTGAAGAACGCACCTCATCCCAACGCGGCGATGGTGCTCATGAACTGGATACTCAGCAAGCAAGGGCAGGCCGCTATCGGAAAGGCCACCGAGAACTCATCGATAAGGAACGATGTACCACAGGACTGGATAAGAATCGCCGAGTTGCGACCGGGGGCCTATACCCTGCTGCCACAGCCCAGCAATGTGGACCCCGATGCCGGCAAGAACGGGGCGGCCTTTGCCAAGAGCATCTTCGGAGCGCAGTAGCCGCCCAAAGCCCACCCTGTTATTCCCGCTTTCGCGGGAATCCCCCATTCTGGCTGGCAGCCAGCACCACGAAGCATGAAAATATAGTCCCACCGCAGTTGCCCGTCATTACGAGGGCGAAGCCAGAAGCAATCTCATACATTACTAGTGGCTCAGAGATTGCTTCGCCATCCCGACCTGTCGGGACGGGC